>CANIHL010000021.1 GCA_947467375.1 Acidimicrobiaceae bacterium
ATGGTTGGGTTACCCAATGCAGATCAAGGTCAACTTCTTGTGCCGCGACAGCATTCTTGCTGCCGCACTTGCACTCGACCTGGTGTTGTTCATGGACTTGGCACAACGTGCTGGCCTTGGTGGAATTCAAGAGTGGTTGTCGTTCTATTACAAGAGCCCACAAGTTGCACCAGGACTTCACCCAGAACACGACTTGTTTGTTCAGCTTGCAAAATTGAAGAACACGTTGCGCTGGATGATGAACGAAGACCAGATCACACACTTAGGTCGCGAGTATTACGACGAGGCCTAATCAACGCGCCGTTATTACGACGGCGATTGTTGATGTTGTTGCAGTCGTCGTGTTCGTTGCCATAGGGCGACGCAATCACGACGAAGGCACCGCTCTTTCTGGTGTGCTCGGCGTAGCCGCGCCGTTCCTGATTGCGCTTGGAGTTTCTTGGATCGGACTACGCACCTGGCGTGAACCGTTTAATCGCGCATCACTTATTGCCACGTGGATAATCACCGTGTTTATTGGACTGCTGTTGCGACGACTCGTGTTTGATCGCGGTATTGCCACGCCATTCATCATCGTTGCCACCATCACACTTGGCGTGTTGCTTGGCCTTGGCCGCAAACTTTCACACAGATTGAGCGCGAAAACTAGCCAATAATGTTGGTAATGGCGCCGGTCTCGGCACCTTGTACCAACTTGGCATATTTGCCCAACACGCCACTGGTGTAACGCGGTGGGTTTGGCTTCCAACCCTTACGTCGGTTTGCAAGTTCGTCATCGCTAACAAGCAAGTTCAAACTCTTGGTATGCACGTCGATGCGAATGCGATCGCCATTCTTTACGAACGCAATTGGACCGCCATCGGTTGCTTCTGGTGCAACGTGACCAATGCAGAATCCCCATGTGCCACCGCTGAATCGACCATCGGTAATCAGCGCACAGTCTGAACCGCGGCCAGCGCCCTTCAGCGCACCAGTAATGGCGAGCATTTCGCGCATTCCCGGGCCGCCCTTTGGTCCTTCGTAACGAATAACAATGACGGTGCCTGGTTGAATTTCGCCAGCAAGTACAGCAGCCATTGCGCCATCTTCGCCGTCGAACACGCGTGCTTCACCTTCGAACAACATTTGATCTTTGGTGAGACCGGCAACTTTCACTACCGAACCCTTCGGCGCAAGCGAGCCGGTGAGGATGTTGATGCCACCTTCAGCATGAATTGGATCAGAAAGTGGATGCACAACATCACCGTCTGGTGCTGGTGGATTAATTTCAGCCAAGTTCTCAGCCATCGTTTTTCCGGTGCATGTCATCACGTCGCCGTGCAACAAACCTGCATCAAGCAAATGCTTCAACACCACGGGCACGCCACCGATACGGTCGATGTCGGTCATGTGATATTTGCCGCCTGGTTTCGTGTCGGCAATGTGTGGAACTTTTGCTGCAATGCGGTTGAAGTCGTCGAGGTCGATATCAACTTGTGCTTCGTTAGCAATTGCAAGCAAGTGCAACACCGCATTCGTGCTTCCACCGAGTGCGTTCACCATGGCGATGGCATTTTCGAATGCCTTCTTCGTCATGATGTCGCGTGCGTAAATGCCCTTCATTGCAAGGTTCATCACGGCGGCACCTGCACGCTCTGCATCGCCTTCGCGACGCTTGTCGATTGCCGGTGGCGAAGCGGTGCCAAGAAGACTCATGCCAAGCGCTTCGGCAATAGAACTCATGGTGTTGGCAGTAAACATTCCGCCGCATGCACCTTCACCTGGGCACGCTGCACGTTCAATTTCACCAAGCTCTTCTTGCGACATAGTTCCGGCAGCGCACGCACCAATGGCTTCAAACACTGTGGTGATGTCGATGTTTTTTCCGTTATGCACACCAGGCATTGTTGAGCCGTTGTACACAAACACACTTGGCAAGTTCAGACGCGCTGCAGCCATGAGCATTCCAGGAATACTCTTGTCGCAACCTGCAAGGCCAACGAAACCGTCGAAGCGCTCGGCATGAACAACGGTTTCCACGCTGTCGGTAATGACTTCGCGACTCACCAAGCTTGCGCGCATGCCTTCGTGGCCCATGCTGATTCCGTCGCTCACCGTGATGGTGCCAAATTCAAGAGCTACTCCACCGTTTTCACGCACACCTTTTTTCGCGCTGTCAGCAAGACGGCGCAACGATGCGTTGCATGGCGTGACTTCGTTCCATGACGACGCGATGCCGATTTGTGGCTTCTGCCAGTCGGCATCGGTTAAGCCCACTGCACGCAACATTGCGCGCGCTGCAGCTTTTTGATTTCCGTCGGTTACGTCGCGGCTACGTGGCTTGACGTCTACTGGGGTTTCAGTTGGCTTTGTCATTAGCCACAAGGCTACTTGCGCAACTTATGCTGCTGACTTCACTGGCTTTCGGTAGAAGTACAGCGTTGGCAAGAGGAATGCGAAATAGGTGATGACACGAATGTTTTCAGCCGCATAGTGCCAGCCAAAGAATCCCTTCATGAAGTCATAGAAGGTGCCCGATGCCCACATTCCGCTCTTAATTTCCCATGCTGGCTGAACGAGCCAGCCGTTTTCCCAGCCAATGAGTTCGCGATATTCATGCACTGCTTTTCCGGCCAAACCAGCAGCAAACAAAATGAGCAGAACTGCAGTGACGTTAAAGAACTGCTTGAGATTGACTTTTCGTCCACCCGCAAAAATGGCAACACCAAGAACGACTGACGCTGCAAGGCCAATTAATCCGCCGAGCACAACTGATGATCCCGATGCAGAAGTGGTTTCCGCGCTGAGCAAGAACAGCACTGTTTCCAGGCCTTCACGAACCACTGCAACAAAAGCGATAGTGAACAATGCTGTCTTTGCTGACTTGTCTACTTTGGCTCGAAGCTCAGCACTGAGATGCTGCGAGTTCTTGCGCATCCAGAAAATCATTTGTGTGAGCACTGCAGCAGCAACGAGTGCAATGGTTCCTTCAACAGCCATTTCAACTTTGCCGTTCAATCCACTGACTGCAAGATAAATCGCGGTTCCTGCTACCAAACATGCAATTACTGCTGATGCAGTACCAATCCATACGTAACGCGCATCTTGTTTGCGGTTGGTCTTGCTGAGATACGTAAGCAAGATGGCGACAATGAGCGAGGCTTCAAGTCCTTCGCGAAGCGTGATGAGGAAGCTGGAGGTCATCACCAGATGTTAGGCATACCTAACAGAAGTTGCAACTCGGGCCACGAAAGGCTTATTTTGCACGGCGAGCCTGCAGGATGGCTGTAACTACCTTGCCATCTGCCTTGCCCTGGGATGACTTCATGATGGCGCCGACAAGTGCACCCATGGCCTTTTCTTCGCCAGCGCAATACTTCGCCCAGGCATCGGCTTGCTGTGCAATCGCTGCATCGACCATTGCTTCAACTGCGCTGGTGTCAAGTGCTTCGAAACCTTTCGCAGCTGCAATAGCAACTGGGTCTCCTCCACCGTTGGCAACCATTTCAGACAAAATCGTTTTTGCTTGCGTTGCAGTAATTTTTGCATCGCGTTCCATTTGCGTGAGCGTTGCAATATCGCTTGCTGCAACTTTTGGTGTAGCACCCTCTTCTGCAAATGCTTGTTGCACGTACACCAACGCGCGTGCGGCGTCGCCGCCGGCTTGCGCAACGGCAGAAACATAATCGTCCTGGCCGCGCTCAACAATAACGTACACCGATTCGCTTTCCTTGTTCGCCCCAGTCAGTGTTGCAAGCTGCGCGCGACGAGCCGCAGGCAACAGTGGCAACGATGCGCGAATACTTTCGATCCACTCTTGATCTGGGTCGAGCAACACCAAGTCTGGTTCTAGGAAATACCGGTAATCGTCGGCATCTTCTTTGGTGCGCAACGTGTGCGTGCGACCTTCGCCGTCGTCCCAGTGGCGCGTTTCTTGACGGATGGTTCCACCCGATTCCAACACGTCAATTTGACGGCGAGCTTCGTAATCAATTGCCTTGCCAACTGCGCGAATGGAGTTGACGTTCTTAATTTCGCAGCGCGTTCCAAACTCTGCGCCAGGCTTGCGCACCGACACGTTTACGTCGCAACGCATGGAACCCTCTTCCATCTTTGCGTCGCTTGCACCCACTGCCAACAAAATGGAACGCAGTTCGGCAACGTATTGACGTGCCTGATCTGAGTTACGAATGTCTGGACGCGAAACGATTTCAACAAGTGGAACGCCTGCACGGTTGAAGTCGACAAGCGAATAGTCGCTGCCATGAATACGGCCACTGGTGCCGCCGATGTGTGTTGACTTTCCGGTGTCTTCTTCCAAGTGAGCACGTTCAATGCCAATGCGCACGTCACCAGGCAACATCATGTATCCATCAATGTTGATTGGTTGGTCGTACTGACTGATTTGATACGCCTTCGGCATGTCTTGATAGAAGTAGTTCTTGCGGTGGAATGTGCTTGGTTGCACAGTGCAGTTGAGCGCAAGACCCAAACGAATTGCCAACTCGACTGCGTGCTTGTTGAGCACTGGTAACGCGCCAGGAAGGCCCAGCGTTACGGGGTCGATGTTCGTGTTTGGTTCGTCGCCGAAATGGTTTGGGCTTGCCGAAAACAACTTGGTTTTCGTATCCAATTCCACGTGCACTTCAAGACCAACGACCATTTCCCAACCGTTTGGCAAGTCGGTGCTGTGTTGTGGAGCAGATGATGCGTTGCTCATGATGCACGCTCCAATTCGGCTGCAACACGGAACATGGTTTGTTCACCAAGGGCCGGTGCAAGCACTTGCACACCAACTGGCATGTTGTGCGCGCCCGTTCCGAACGGAACACTCATTGCTGCGTGGCCTGCAAGGTTGGTTGGAATGGTGAAAATGTCGCACAAATACATAGTGAGCGGGTCACTTGTTTTGTCGCCCAATGGGAACGCAACAGTTGGTGATGTTGGGGTAAGGATCACATCGCACTTCTCGTATGCAGCTGCAAAGTCATTCGCAATCAGGCGACGAACTTTCAGTGCCTTGCCGTAATACGCATCGAAGTAACCAGCTGACAATGCGTAGGTTCCAAGCATGATGCGGCGCTTCACTTCGGCGCCAAAACCTGCTGCGCGAGTTGCGCCGTACATGGAGTGCAAGTCGCCTGTTTCTACGCGCATTCCGTAACGCACGCCGTCGTAGCGAGCCAAGTTGCTGCTTGCTTCCGCAGGCGCAACTAAGTAATACGCCGTTAAGCAATACGACAATGAAGGCAACGAAATATCAACGATGGTTGCACCAGCTGCTTGCAACGCAACGTATGCAGCATCCATTCGTGCAAGTACTTCTGGTTCACAACCGTCCGGCATGTCGGCAAGGCGACCAATGCGCATGCCCTTCACGCCTTGACCAAGCACGCTGGTGAGCGACAGCATTGGTTGTGGCAACGAAGTGGAATCGAGCGGGTCGTGTCCACCAATAACTTCCATCATCAATGCAGCGTCGGCAACCGTGTGTGTAAACGGACCAACCTGATCGAGGCTGCTGGCAAACGCAACGATTCCTTGACGGCTAACCAGACCATACGTTGGCTTCACACCAACAAGGCCGCACAGCGACGCAGGTTGACGAATACTTCCGCCCGTATCGGAACCCAAACTTACTGCAGCAAAACCTGCAGCAACTGCAGCCGCACTGCCACCGCTTGAACCACCCGGTACACGCGATGTGTCGAGTGGATTCTTTGTTGGACCAAATGCAGAGTTCTCGGTGCTTGAACCCATGGCGAATTCGTCAAGGTTGGTCTTGCCCACCATGACTGCGCCTGCTTGTTGCAAACGCGTCACCACCGTTGCGTCGTACGGCGGCTTCCAACCTTCAAGAATTTTTGACGAACACGTGGTTTCAATTCCACGGGTGCACATGTTGTCTTTCAATGCAACCGGAACACCGGCAAGAGGGCCAACAGGTTTGCCAGCTTTAATGTCGGCGTCCACTTGTTGTGCTGTTGCGCGAGCTTGCTCGGTGGTCACCAAATTGAATGCGTGGATGTCGCTTTCGCGCTCGGTAATACGTGCAAGGTGTTGCTCTAATACTTCGACTGCAGAGGTTTTGCCAGAGGCAATGTCTGCAGCAATGTCAACAACGGTGGCGAAAGGCTGTGTCATTACTGTTCACCCAAACCCAATGACGGCGGAACGCGGAAGCGACCATCTTCTGCAGCAGGCGCAGCAGCCAATACTTCGTCACGATCTAGACCAGCAACGACAACATCTTCGCGAAATACGTTCTTTAAAGGAAACGGCTGCGCGAGTGGCGCAACATTGCTGAGGTCGAGCTTGTCGATGTCGGCAAAGTGATCGAGCATGCCCGAGAGCTGGCTGGTCATCAGCGCCAGTTCCTCATCGCTCAAATGCAGGCTTGACAGCTTGGCAACCTTGGCTACTACTTCAGAGGTGATTCGTGCTGGGCTCGAACCTGACGACGGGGTGCTCACAACCCGTAATGCTATTGGCTAAGCGGGCAAATCAGATTTGGCGCGGCGTGGCAAGACCAACATGCTCACCGACACGGCGAACACCACAATGGACACCCACTGATTGAGGCGGAGTCCTCCGGCCGAATGCGCTGGGTCGATGCGGAGACCTTCATTGAAGAAGCGAAACAACGTGTAGCCAGCTGTGTAATACAGAAACAAATAGCCGTCGCGCTTCACCACTTTGTCAAGCAGCAACAACAATCCACACAGTGCCAAGCACGCAAGTGATTCATATAAAAACGTTGGATGGAACAGCGTGCCAACTGGATAACCCGCTTGCCTGGTGTGAAAGTCGGAAACCTCTAACCCCCACGGCAATGTTGTTGGTCGGCCAAAAAGCTCTTGATTAAACCAGTTGCCCCAACGACCAATGCTTTGGGCAAGCGGCAATGCAGGAGCAACACATGTCAGCAAAACAGAAGTAGAGATACCACGTCTGCGACCTTCCCAAATGCCCACAACAACACCTAAGAAAATTCCACCCCAAATGCCAAGGCCACCTTTCCAAATTTGTACGATGCGTTCTGGGTGACCACTAAACAATTCCCAATCAGTAACGACGTGATACAGGCGTCCACCAATTACTCCTGCTGGCACACCCCACAGAGCAATGGAACTCATGTCCTCACGAGTACCAGCGCCACGCTGTTCTAAACGTCGACCCGAAAGCCACACTGCAGCAACCACTCCAAGCGCGATCATTGCGCCATATGCATTGAGTTTCAATGGCCCGAGCTGCAGCACTCCGCTACTTGGACTTGGAATGGATGCGAAAAAATTCACTTAGGCAGTAACTCGCCGCGCGAACTCAAGTGATTTCGTATTCACCGTTTCCTTTTCAACATCTTGTGTCGCTACGTGAAAGCTGCGCTCGAGTACTACTCGTTCAATGCTTCCTGCGTACTTACTTGCCAAGAAATCGCTTTCCTTCGGGTTCACCACATGATCGTTCGTCGCTGTGAACAACAACAAAGGAACCTTGATAGACCCGTAGGTTTTTGACAACGGTTTCAAACCATCTGCGAATAATGAAACTGCAGCGGCGAGCGGTGTTGCATCGTACGAACTCTCTTTAACAGCAGGGTCTGAAATATCGCTACCGATTGCTGGCAGCGACTTCTTTCCTGTTTTCACAGCAAGTCGTGCACCTGCAAGTTTTGATGCAGATGATTTCGTCGTTGGGTTAATGCACACAATTCCCGAAAGGTCTGCATGTCGCGATGCAAGCCACAGCGTGAGTGCGCCACCCATTGACAATCCAACGACAACAATTTTCGAACAGCGTTTGCGCAATTCGTTTAGCGCGTTCTCGGCATCGCGCGACCAATCGGCCCAGCGTGTGTCCATCATTTCTTCAACATTGGTTCCGTGCCCAGCCAATCGAGGCAATTCAACATGAAAACCTGCTGCGCCGAATACTTCTGCAATTTCGCGCATCGATGATGGATCGCCCGTAAAGCCGTGCACAACGAGTGCCCCAACATTGCCTGTTCCTACGTGTGACCACGCCTCTGCACCTGGAATAACCGCGTACGACATACCTATCCCCCTTATGCAGACGACGATAGTTCACGCGGTGGTTGAATGAACTGGTGACTTCGTCAAAGCGCAGAGTTGAATACTCCGCAGTTACCGCAATTGCGCCAGTTCTTGCCCTGTTTCCTGTGTGGCTTGGCGCAGTCGCACTGTTGTGGATTCCCTGCGCAATGATGTTTGACGTGCCATTCACACACTTTGCAATTGGCGAATTCCTCTTTGGAATTGTGTTGTTTTCAAGACCGGTGCAGAGAGTGCTCTTTGTTCGCTTGCTTGGCGCACGAAAACCAACCGACATTGAACGTGCACACCTCGAGCCCGCGTGGAAAGTTGTGGAACAGCAAGTTGGCATTCGCCCCGGCAGATTCGTGCTGTCGGTTGCCGATGTTGACGACATCAATGCGTTCGCATGTGGTGGACACATGTTGGTGGTGTCAGCGTTTTCCATTGAGCATCTCACCGAAGACGAACTCACCGGTGTGTTGGCACATGAACTGAGTCACCACCTTGGTGGTCACACCATTGCACTCACCGTTGCGCAATGGATGAGCATGCCAATTCTTGGACTTGCTCAACTTGGCATTCGCGCACGCGATATTGGCCTACGTATTTCAAAACGACTTGAAGTTGAATACGCAACGTTCAAACTTGTTGGCTGGATCATCAATATCGTGCTCACTTCACTGTCGCGTGTATTGCTTGTCGGATTTTTACTTGCACAATCGCTCGGAGAAATAGTTGGACGCAGCGCAGAGTTTCAGGCAGACCGTCGCGCACACGCAATGGGCTTTGGTCGCGAATTGCGTTATGCACTCACTCGTGTCATTCATCGCACCCCAGCAAGTGAGCCAACACCGTTTTTATCGCGCGTGCTGTTGTCACACCCGCCCGCAATTGACCGCGTGGCTCGGCTTGACGCAATGCTCAACAGGTAGCGTTACAAGCGATGTCGGCCATTAGTTCTTCCACCGCGTTTCTTAACGCTGCAACCGGCAAACCGGCAGAACACACACCCGTGTGGTTCATGCGCCAGGCAGGACGAAGTCTTCCTGAGTACCGCGCAGTTCGTGGCGAAGGCAGCATCCTTGACGCCATCAAGCAACCGCGATTGGCTGCCGACATCACTCTTCAACCAGTTGCTCGCTACGGCGTCGATGCAGCAGTGTTGTACAGCGACATTGTGGTGCCTGCCCATGCAGTTGGATTCGGCATTGACGTTGCGCCAGGCACTGGCCCGGTTGCCGAAAAACCATTTCGCACTGTTGCAGACTTGCAGCGCCTTCGTCCGCTCGACCCAGAAGCCGACACACCATATGTATTAGAAACCGTGCGCATGCTCGCAGCTGAATTGAAAGTGCCACTGCTTGCTTTTGCCGGAGCACCATTTACCGTCGGTAGCTATCTCGTAGAAGGAAAGCCAAGCCGCGATCACCTTGTGACCAAACAGATGATGCGTGATGAGCCCGAATTGTGGAATGCGCTCATGCAACGAATTGCAGAACATTCGGTTGCATCCATTGCCAGTCAGCTCGATGCAGGCGCACAAGCGTTTCAGTTATTCGACTCATGGGCCGGAACGCTTACCCACGAGGAATACCGCACCATGGTGTTGCCGCATTCGGCATACGTATTCGCGCAACTCGCCAAATCGCACCCGCACGCTCCAGGCATTCACTTTGGGCTCGGCTGCGATCACCTGTTGGAAATGATGAAGCAGGCCGGCCCGCAAATCATTGGTTTGGACTGGCGCACATCAATTACCGATGCACGACGCAGGCTTGGTGCAGACACCATCGTGCAAGGAAACCTAAACCCTGAACTCGTTCTTGGCGATGTTGCAACTGCACTTGCCGGTACCGATGCCGTGCTCGCCGACAACGGCGGAAACCCTGGACACATTTTCAATCTTGGACACGGCGTGCAGCCACCTACTAACCCCGACGTGCTTGCTGCAATAGTTGAACACGTTCACAACACAACGAAACGATAAACAGATGAGCAATAAAACTGCCGTTCTACTTATGGCGTACGGAACTCCACGCAGCCCAGAAGAAATTCTTCCGTATTACACCGACATTCGTCGCGGTCGACCTCCAACCGATGAACAACTTGCCGACCTCAAGGCTCGTTACGACGCAATCGGTGGTATCTCGCCTCTTGCCGCACGTACTGAAGCACAACGCGATGCTTTGCAGCGCGCACTCGACAACATTGCACCGAACAAATTTGATGTGCAGTTGGGGTTGAAGCATGCGCACCCAATGATTGAAGAAACAGTTGAGAACATTGCGAGCCAGGGAATGAAACAGATCATCGCTTTGGTTCTTGCACCGCACTTCTCCTCGTACTCAATTGGCCAATACGTAGGTCGCGCACAAGCCGCAGCCGAGCCGCACGGCATCAGCGTCGTTGGCATTGAATCGTGGGCAACTGAGCCAGCGTTCATTGACTTTCTTGCAACAGACATGGCGGCAAAGAAGGCTGCGCTTCCAGCACGCACACGCGTATTGTTCACCGCGCATTCCTTGCCACAACGCATCATCGATGGTGGCGATCCATATCCACATGAATTGCATGCAACAGCAACTGCAGTTGCCAACAAACTTGGATTAGTTGAAGGCGATGACTGGGCAATTGCTTGGCAGTCGGCCGGTCGAACTCCAGAGCCATGGATTGGGCCAGACATTCTTGACGTGATTGACACCATTGCCGCGAACAAACAGGCAGATGCAGTGCTCGTCAGTGCATGTGGATTCGTTGCCGACCACCTTGAAGTGTTGTACGACTTGGACATTGAAGCCAAGCTTCGATCCGACCACCATGGACTGCAGTTCGATCGCACCACATGCGTCAACGATGATGCTGTAGTGATGGCCGCCCTCGCCCAACGGGTAATTACCGCCGCTCAGTCATGAACGACAAACATGTTGTCGTCATTGGTGCCGGCATCACTGGTCTTGCTGCAGCATTACGCATTCTGAGTGAGCCAAACCCTCCGCGCGTCACCATCTTTGAATCGCAGAATCGCGTAGGCGGAGTAATTCATGCCTCTCCATTTGCAGGCATTGCATCGCTTGATGAATCTGCCGATGCGTTTCTCACACGAACACCTGCTGCAATGGACTTGATTAAACAAGTTGGACTTGCCGATGCGCTTACTTCACCAGCAACGGGCGAGGCATACATCTGGAAGGACGCACTGCACCCAATTCCTCATGGCACCATGCTCGGAGTTCCGGGCTCTATCCGTGCTGCATGGTCAACCCCTCTTCTCAGTACGTCAGGAAAACTACGCGCATCAATCGAGCCGTTGCTACCGAACCGTGTTGGTCGCAACACCGACAACCTCGGTGCTGCAATGCGAGCACGCTGCGGCAATCAAGTACTCGAGCGCATTATCGACCCACTTGTTGGAAGCATTTATGCAACCGACACCGATGCGTTCAGCGTGAAAGGCATGCCACAAATTGCCGACTTGCTTGCACAACCGCGCAGCCTGATGAGTTCGGTGAAAGACTCACTGGCAAAGCGAATTGCCAGTGGACCGATTTTTGCTGCACCACAATCAGGTATGCACGCTTTCACAACAGCGATTGCTGAGCGCGTGAAACAGCTCGGTGGCGTTATTGAATTGTCCTCACCGGTGCGCGCAATTGAACAACCAAAACGCGGGCAGTATTTCATTCAAACCGACGATGGAACTGTGCTGTGCGATGCAGTGGTGATGGCTTCACCAGCCAAACACAGCGCAACACTTGTTGACACGTTGAGCAAAGATGCTGCAACTCATTTAGCTTCGCGCGAACATGCGTCAGTAGTCATGATTGCGATTACAGTTCCACGCAGCATGTGGCCACAACACCTTGTTGGCAGCGGATACTTGGTGCCCAAACCTGAACAAACCGCAGTCACTGCAGTGTCATTTGCTTCAAACAAATGGTCGCACGTGCAAACAACAGACAATTCAATGGTGCTACGTGTATCGCTCGGTCGCGATGGCATGCCGATGCACCATCTTGATGATGAGACTTTGTTGAAGTTGGCACTTGCCGACTTGTACTGGCACTTGGGTATCGATTTGGCGCCAACCGATGTGCGCGTTACGCGGTGGGTGGAGTCATTCCCGCAATATCGACCAGGCCATTTCGAAGCAGTCGATCGACTTGAACACCTGTTTGATGTTTCTGCTCCTGGCGTGGTGTTTGCAGGTGCCAGTTATCGCGGCATCGGCATTCCATCGTGCATTGCCGATGCAAATCGTGCAGCAGCACGCGTACTTGCCAAGATTGACGCATGACCCCGAGCAGTAACCGAGCCCGCTATTTTGCGGCCCTTGGCTCGGGAACACTTGTTGCATTCAGCCTTCCACCGTGGGGTTGGTGGCCGCTTGCATTTGTTGGAGTCGCGATCTTTGCGCGAATCACCACCAGTGGTACAACACGTCCACGCACACAGTTTTTGCTGGGAACACTTTTCGCTTTCGGTTGGTTTGCGCCAGGCATGTGTTGGATGTGGTTTCTTACGCCGCCCGGATACGTCATTGCCGTGTTGCTCTTTGCTGCATTGCACGGCGTTGCGTCAGTAATTGGCTCGCGAAGCTTGTATCCACTTGTTGCACTTCCGCTTGCCCATGCCTTAGCCGAAACATTCCGCTTCTCCTTTCCATTTGGCGGAGTTCCGCTTGCTTCGCTTGCCATTTCGCAATCGGCTTCCCCGCTTGTTGGCATTGTGCGCATTGGCGGACCGCTGTTGCTCACCTTCTGCGTTCTACAAATTGGTTTTGCATTGTCACAACTTGTTGTCGCACCACGAATGAAACACATTGCAGCGTTTAGCGCGCTCATTGCTTTCATAGTTTGTGCAGGAATCGTCGCACCTCATGGTCACGACACGGGAGAAACACGCAACATCGCAGCGGTGCAAGGTGGTGGGCCACAGGGAACACTTGCCATCAACACCAACCCTCGCGATGTCGTTGAGCGACACCTTGCCGCAACGCGCACGATTACTAGCACCAACCTCGACATGGTGATTTGGCCTGAAAACGTGATTGATGTTGCAGACTTCTACACCAGCAAAGAACGCATTGAAGTTGCCGAACAGGCAGCGAGATTGCACGCACCATTCGTTGTTGGCATTACCGAAGACATGAATGCGCGTTACTTCACCAATGCGCAGATCGTGGTGAACGAAGACGGAACGCTTGGTGATCGCTACGACAAAGTTCGTCGCGTGCCTTTCGGAGAATTTGTTCCATTGCGCGGACTGCTTGAAACGCTTGGTGCGCCTGTTGACCGAATTCCTCGCGACGCACTTGCTGGTTCAGACATTGCACAACTCCATGTCGGCGACACCACCGTTGGAGTAGTCATTTCATGGGAAGTGTTTTTTAGCGGACGCGCCAACGAAGGCGTTGAAGCTGGTGGATCATTGCTGGTGAACCCAACGAACGGGTCCAGTTACACCGGAACTATTTTGCAAACGCAACAAATTGCTTCGTCTCGTTTGCGCGCAATCGAAAATGGGCGTTGGCTTGTGCAGGTTTCACCAACTGGGTTTTCCGCATTCATCTCGCCAACCGGCCATGTGTTCGACCGCACTGGCGTGAGTGAGCAACGAGTGCTTGAGCGCACAATCAATTTGCGCACAGGTCGCACGCTGTATTCAAACCTTGGCGACCTGCCGTTCATCGTGGCGATGGTTGCATTGCTTGGTTCGCTTGCATTTATTGCCCGTAAACGCAGAGTTTCCACTCAGTCGTAGAAAGTTACTCACAGGTAGGCTGAAAGCCTTATGTCGTCGCCGTTTGACCCCAACGGCCCTCTGCGCATTGCCTACCTCACCTATCGAGGTAAGCCCCATGTTGGCGGACAGGGCGTGTACACGCGACATCTCACCAAAGCTTTGGTCGACCTAGGCCACCACGTTGAAGTGTTCGGCGGACAGCCGTACCCGATTCTTGATTCGCGCATACCGCTGCACAAGCTGCCGAGCCTGGACATTTTTAACGATCAATACCCCGGCCGATTTCCTGCATATTGGGAGATTAAAGACTGGCCAAGTTTTGTTGAAACCGCACAGTTTCTTAAAGGAACATTTGGCGAGCCGCGCGCATTCAGTATTCGTGCATACAACGAACTGAACAAGCGCGTAAACGATTTCGATCTCGTGCACGACAATCAGTGTTTGGGTTATGGAATTCTGAAAATTGAAAAGAAGATTCCCACCATTGTCACCTTGCACCACCCCATCACTAAAGATCGCAAGTTGGAAATGGAACACACGAAAACGTGGTTTAAGCGTCGAGCAATTAGTCGTTGGTATTCATTCGTCAACATGCAAGGAAAAGTTGCGAGCAAAATGCCGCGAGTTGTCGTGGTGAGCGAAAACTCTATTGCCGACATTCACACCGATATGAAGGTCTCGCTCGATCGCATGAAACTTGTGCCTGTTGGCGTTGACCCCGACCTCTTCACACCACTTCCACACATTTCGCGTAAACCAGGACACCTCATCACCACTGCATCTGCAGACGTTGCGCTGAAGGGTTTGTCGTATCTACTTGAGGCACTCGCAAAAATTCGCATCGAGCGCGACGTGCACCTCACCATCATTGGTCGCCCACGCGAAGGCGCAAATGCCGACCTCATTCGCAAGCTCGGTCTTACCGATTGCATTACCCATGTTTCGGGTGTGAGCGATGAGCGCATTGTCGAGCTGTACGCAGAGAGCGAACTCGCCGTGGTGCCAAGTCTGTACGAAGGCTTCAGCCTTCCGGCAATCGAGGCAATGTCAACCGGAATTTGTTTAGTAGCAACCACCGGCGGAGCATTACCTGAAGTAACCGGTGTTGATAACGAAACCGTGTTGTCCTGCCCTGCAGGTGACGCCGATGCATTGGCAGCATCCATCCGTCGAGGTCTTGATAATGCCGAGTTGCGTAATCGCATCGGTGCAGCGGGACGTACTCGCGTAGTGGAGCGATGGAGTTGGAAGCATTGCGCCCAGCTCACCGTTGATCAATACCGAGAAGTGCTGAGCATGCCCCACAACGTAGAAAAGTTGCGCAAACGGGATGCGAAATAGCCAATGTTGACCGTACGTTTTGACAAATTACCTGTTGGCCCAGGCTCGATGTTTCTTGATGCCGGCGCAGGGTTTGGTCGACACGCGTTCGAAGCAGCGCGCCGCGGAGCACGCGTCGTGGCGCTTGACTATGCCGAAGAAGAAACCACCGTCACTCGCGCAACGTTTGCTGCAATGTTTGAAGCAGGCGAAATACAGTCAGAAAATCTGGTTGCTGTACTCCGTGGCGATGCCACGCGACTTCCATTCGCCGACAACACTTTCGACTGCATCGTGACCTCCGAAGTGCTCGAGCACATTCAAAACGACGTGGCTGCACTGAACGAACTCTCGCGTGTGCTGAAGCCTGGCGGAGTTCTTGCGGCAACCGTGCCATCGTGGTTTCCCGAGAAAATCAATTGGATGCTGTCAGATGAATATCACGCACCATTTGTGCAAGGTGGCCATGTACGCATCTATTCGGGTACAGAGTTGAAGGCAAAGCTGCGTGCTGCTGGACTCGTTGTACAAGACGAGCACCGTGCACATGGTTTGCATTCTCCCTACTGGTGGCTGCGCTGCGCAGTTGGCCCGGCACGCGAGGACAACAAATTTGTCAATGCCTACAAAAAGTTTTTGGAGTGGGACATTGTCTCTGCTCCAACGCTGACGCGAACTCTTGAAAAAGTGTTGGCACCGGCACTTGGCAAGAGCTACATCGTGTATTCGCAAAAGCCAGGACGCGCATCGTGATTTTCCCTGGTCAATCCAACGATGAACTCGTTGACATCATCACGACCGACGAACTTGTAGCAACCGCAAACACCATTGCTGCGTTGCAACTTCCTAACGGAATGATCCCATGGTTTCCAAACGGTCACTGCGACCCTTGGAACCATGTTGAAACAGCGATGGCACTCGATGTGATGGGTATGCACGATGAAGCGCGCCGTGCTTACGCGTGGCTCGCCGACATTCAACGATCAGACGGCAGCTGGCACAACTACTACATGCCAGATGGTTCACTCGAAGACGCCAAGCTCGACACCAATGTGTGTGCCTACATTGCCACGGGTATTTGGCATCACTACTTAGTCACCTCGGACGAAGCATTCATTCGTGTGATGTGGCCAACTGTGAAGCGCGCGCTCATATGGGTGCTCGGCATGCGTAAGGACGACGGAACCATTTTGTGGGCATGTGAAGTTGATTCACGTCCGTGGAATTACTCGTTGCTCACCGGTTCTTCTTCCATCCGTCACGCGCTTCATTCAGGAGCAAACATTGGCGCAATCGTTGGCGATAGCCAGCCAGAATGGCGAGCTGCAGCCGACACGATTGACCACCTCATTGGCACAGATCAAAGCGTGTTTGAGCCAAAACTGCGCTGGGCTATGGACTGGTATTACCCCGTTCTGACCGGTGCAACCATTGGAGCCGAGGCCAAAACTCGCCTGCTCAATCAGTGGGACGAGTTCATTATTGATGGTCGCGGCGTGCGTTGCGTGAACGACGAAGATTGGGTGACCGCAGCAGAAACCGCTGAATGCTCGCTTGCCCACGCTGCAGCCGGAGAAATTGACAAGGCAAAAGAATTGCTGTCATGGACTCGCGCGCACCGCAACGACGATGGTTCGTACTTCACCGGAATTGTTTACCCAGGCAGAATTGTGTTTCCAGCCGACGAGCGCAGTGCATACACCGCTGCTGCAGTGATTCTTGCTGCAGATGCGATTTCGCAAGCAACTCCTGCAAGCAAGCTGTTTCTTAGCAGCACAGTTTTTGACTGATTCGTTACTTCACCCGCTGCAAAATTCGCAGTGAACCCGTGCACGACGTTTCGACGAAGTTCCCTGAGTTAATCGCTGCAAGATAAATCTCTTCGTACGGCGCTTGGCCACCAAGTGCCGGGTCGCTGAATACATCATGAATAGCAAGAGTTCCGCCAACTGCAACGTGTGGTGTCCACGCCACATAATCATTGCGCGCAACATCGCGACCATGTCCTCCGTCAATAAACAACATGCCAATTGGTTCGTTCCATGAACCTGCAATGACCGGAGAATCTCCCACAACTGCTTTCACTACCGAAGCGAGGTTTGCTCGTTGCACGGTGTGCTCAAAATGCGGAAGCGTATTCAGGCGACCAGTTGCAGGGTCGACCAATGTTTGGTCATGCCATTCCCAACCTGGCTGATTTTCTTCAGAGCCACCATGGTGATCAACTGCATGCAACACGGTGTTCGACAACCGCGCAGCCTCGCCAAACCACACGGTGCTTCTTCCGCAATACGAGCCAATTTCAACAAAGGGCAAACCCGGGCAAGCCACTCCAGCGCTCAGCGCCGCGACGAACAGTGCGTCCCCTTCGATTTCGGGCATGAAACCCGTGGTGCTCAATGCAATTTCTCGCAGAACGCCACTCAACTGTGTCACAACATTTCACGCTACAACAGTTCGATACGCGGTCTCTTTACTGGCAACATAGAGGCATGGCTTCCCCCCTTCAAGACCTTGTCACTCTGCTCGACCTCGAGGCAATTGAGGTCAATATTTTTCGTGGCCAATCGCCTGATGAAAATCGGCAACGTGCTTTCGGTGGACAAGTTGCTGGACAAGCACTTGTTGCGGCATCGCGCACCATTGATGAACCGGGACGCCACGTGCATTCACTGCACGCATACTTCCTTCGCGCAGGCGACCCAGGCGTGCCAATTCTGTATGAAGTAGATCGCATTCGCGACGGCAAGAGTTTCTCAACTCGCCGTGTTGTTGCAATTCAGCACGGCAAGGACATTTTCAATTTGCACGCGAGCTTCCAAAAGCATGAAGAAGGTTTGGAGCATCAAATTTCCATGATGGAAGACACGCCAGAACCCGAGTCGCTTCCCGACTTCAAAACTCGCATGGAGCCATACAAGGAAAAACTCGGCGATTGGTACGACAGGCCGCGACCGATTGACCAGCGATATGCCGACGGAGATCCGTTCCGCCGCAAGGGCAACCCAATGCCCGGTCAGCGCGTATGGATTCGCGCAGACGGCACCTTGCCCGACGACAACGTGTTACACGCCTGCATTGTCACCTATGCCAGCGACATGACACTGCTTGATACCGCGCTTCTGCCACATGGACTGGCATGGACAGATGGATCGGTTCAAATGGCCAGTCTCGACCACGCCATGTGGTTCCATCGCCCATTCCGTGCCGACGAATGGCTGCTGTACCAGCAGTCGTCAATCTCTACCTCTGGGTCACGCGGACTTGCACAAGGTCACATCTTCACCAAAGACGGCAAACTCGTGGTCACCGTAGTGCAAGAAGGACTCACGCGACTCGTTAAATAACTCGTCGCTTCTAGCGACGACTGTCCATGAACATGCCGCGAAGTGCGGAGAAGTTTTCCACGCAGTGCCCTGCACCCAAGACCACTGCCTCAAGCGGCTGGTCGCTCATGTTCACCGGCACCCGTGTGTCGCGCTCAATACGTTGTGCAAGGCCTCGGAGCAACGCTCCACCGCCAACTAAAAACATCCCGCGAGTAAGGAAGTCTTGTGACAACTCCGGTGGCGCTACGGCCAAACAACGAACAACCGACGCCACCATTTGTGCAACAACATCTTCAATTGCTTCGCGAATTTCTTGCGCAGTCAAGATTACGGTCTTAGGTAATCCGCTCACCAAGTCGCGACCGCGCACTTCTGCATCGCGATCTTCTGCAGTTGCCATTGCGCTACCAATACTGATTTTGATTTCTTCTGCTGTTCGCTCGCCAATAGCCAAACCATGTTCGCGACGCACGTGACTTTGAATTGCAGCGTCAATATCAAAACTTCCAACACGCACTGCTTCAAGTGCAACAATTCCGCCCAATGAAATCACTGCGGTTTCTGTAGTTCCACCACCAATGTCAATCACCATGTTGCCAACTGGTTCGTTAATTGGAAGGTCTGCACCAATTGCAGCTGCCATCGGTTGTTCCAACAACTGAGCATCTGCTGCACCTGCACGACGAGTTGCATCGGTAACCGCACGACGCTCTACTTCGGTAATTGCCGACGGCACGCAGATCAGAACTTTTGGTCGCGAAAAACGCGATACACCTGCACGCTGCAGGAGCAGTCGAATCATCTTTTCTGTAATTTCAAAGTCAGTAATTGCTCCACCACGAAGTGGTCGAACCGCAACGATGTAGCCAGGTGTTCGGCCGATCATTCCCCATGCTTCTTGGCCAGTTGCCAGCACTTCTCCAGTTTTGCGATTAACCGCAATAACTGAAGGCTCGTTGATCACAATGCCCCGGCCCTGCATGTACACCAAGGTGTTTGCGGTGCCAAGGTCGATAGCTAAGTCACGTGCCATTGTGGATTACCGCCTCTGTTGCCGTTCGCGAGATTCCTGTAATTGCTGGCGCAAATGTGACCGTGAATCATCGGAAAGCGCATCTAAATGTCTGTGAAAAGCCGCCATTCCATTGTTCTTATTCACACGCTGACCCTCTTGCCACACCAGGTACGCAAGCGTGAGTGCCGAGACAACTGAAATCGATGCAAACAAAATGGTGAACGGCGCCATTGCAATCATGAATGCGACTTCGTTTTCGCTACTTCTTCGATGGTGGTGATGTGTTGTGCGCTTTGCGCCCAATCTCCACCATCACCCCACGACTCACGTTTCCAAATTGGAACTGTTGACTTCAATGCATCAATTCCAAAACGTGCAGCTTCAAATGCTGCAGGTCGATGCGGTGACGAGACAACTACTAACACGGAAGATTCGGTGAGTTGCAATTCGCCAATTCGATGCAACAGCGCGACTCGCCCAATGTCTGTCCACTGGCGGCGCATCTCATCAACAATGGCAACGCACTTTGGCACAACTTCTTCTTCATATGCCTCATAAGTCAACGTGCGCACATCGGTGCGGCCATCTGAATGATCACGTACGGTTCCAGAAAACACAACGACAGCGCCACAACTTGGCAACAATGCCCAGTCATATGCTTCCCCCACCTGCAAAGGCTGCTCGGTGAGCTCGATCCATGTGTCGCCGTTATGGAGATTTCGGCGTTCAGTCACCTCTTCAGCGTACCCGAGGTGGGCGACGTGCCTTGTGAAGTCGGCATGACTAACCTTCGCCTCGTGTCGAACTTCCACAACAACGATGAACACTCGGACAATTCCGATCCATCGGGTGAAGTTATTTTCAACTCGCCACTTCCAGCGTATGAAAGGCAGTGGCGACACCCCAGCGAAGTGGCAGAACAGGTGCAACTTTCTACTCCAGAGCCACAACTTCCTTCGCGAACAGTTCGGACCATCGCCTCGTACGCAGCAGTCACCAGTTTCGCTGTCTCTCTCGTGCTGCTGTGGGTAGTTACCCCTCGCTCAAACCCATCGTCACCAACGGTTGCCAATCTCACTGTTATGGCGTCAACCCAAAAGCAGACCGCGACAATGCCACTCGCTTTAGGAACCATGTCCTCTGCGAGCGACATGGTTATCCCGCTTACATCATCTGGGTTCTTTGTCGGCACCGGAAGCAACCTTTCTCCTCTTGACGAAGTTGAAGCGCAGTTTGCAAATGGCACAACTGTGTTGCTTCGCGTTCTTGAGGTAGACCCTGTTACAGGAATTGCTTGGCTGCATGCGGTGAACACGTCTACCCATCAATTGACCGATCTATTGCAAAGTCTCACACCGCCTGCAACGGTGCTCAGCGAGATGAGTCAAGGACAACACTTCTTTATCGCTTCTCCATCAGAAGGGATGAACGACGCGCGCATTGCAATTTCGTCTGCGCTTTCATCACACCAACAACTGTGGCCAATTGATTACATCATGCATGATCACTGTCGTGGCGCTGCACTCGATGCAACGCAGCAGCTCATTGGATGGTGTGTTGAGTTGAATGGTGCACATTGGGTAGTGCCCACTCGTCAGTTAGTAGAAGTTCTCCATAGGCTGGAAAGCAATGTCGGACAGCCCTAACGAAAACCCATTTTCGGGATTGCCATTCTTTGGCGATATGGCAAAGGCCATGAGCTCGCAAGGGCCATTGCAGTGGGACGTTGCACGCCAAACGGCAATGATGACGGCACTTTCTGGCA
>CANIHL010000022.1 GCA_947467375.1 Acidimicrobiaceae bacterium
GCCAAAACTCTGCCGGTCATGTCTGAATAGGCAACCTGCACAGGCGTCAACGGGTTGCAACCGGCCAACACCGCTTCTTGAGCTTCATGCAGTGGAATCATCTGTCTGAACGGTATCGCCGCGTGACAGGCTGTAGCCATGGTGAACTACCCCGCGCTCGGACCATCTGGCCATAGTGCCACCTGGAAATCTGTCGATGGCGCGCACGAAAGCACCGTGTCGTTGCAGTGGGAAAACGAAGGCTGGACAGCCAATGGAACGCTTGGCGCCGACAACGCACAGTTCGTTATTCGAATGTCAGCAACATGGATGGTGCAGCAGTTCTTATTGTTCCGCGACTTGGAAGAACCCGACCTGTGGCTTGCAACCGATGGCCACGGTAGGTGGGGCGAAATGAACGGCGCTCACCGCACCGATCTGGATGGGTGTGTCGATATTGACTTACGCGGAACACCGTTTACCAACGTGATTCCGATTCGCCGCTTGCCACTTCTTGTCGGTCACAGTGCGCAACAAAACGTCATCACTATCGATATTGAAACTCTCGCAGTTGTGGTGAAGCCACAGTTGTACACCCGAGTAAGTGAACACACGTGGCGCTACTTCAGTTTTGCTTCAGATTGCGATGTTGAGGTAACTGTTGATGAACACGGATTCGTGACTGACGAACCGAATTCATTTATTCGCGTTACTCAGTAATTGCCCCGTACACAAGCGTGCGTAAATACGGCCGAATCTCGTAACTCGTTGACGGCATGAGTTGCGTAAAAAACATGACCGAAATTTCCTCAACAGGGTCAATCCAAAATGCAGTGCTGGCCATTCCACCCCAGCTAAAGGTTCCAGTCGAACATGGTGTTTTCGCTTTTGCCTGATCGGTGACCACCGCAAAACCAAGTCCGAACCCAAGCCCCGAATACCACTGGTCCCATCCAAGTGTCATTCCAAACGATGTGATGTCTTGATTGTTTGGCAAGTGATTCAGCGTCATCTGGTCAATTGAATTTGGTGACAGCAGTCTGACTCCATTGAGCACGCCACCGTTTTCCAGCATTTGCATGAACTGCCAATAGTCATAAGCAGTGGACACCAGTCCACCGCCACCAGACAACATTGATGGACGGCTGAGCCAGCGATTGCCCATTTCTTCGAGCCGAGTCTTCTTTGCTTCCGTGTCGCTAAATGAATACAAGGCCGCTAGTCGTGAATGCTTTTCTGCTGGAGCAAAAAATCCGGTGTCGTGCATACCGAGAGGTCCAAAAATTTTGGTCTGAAAAAACTCTTCAAGATTCATTCCAGATGCAACTTCAACGATTCGACCAAGAACATCGGTCGACACGCTGTAGTTCCACGACGTACCTGGCTCAAACTCCAGCGGAAGGCTTGCGTATCGGTCGCAAACTTCCTCAAGAGTTGGGTTCGGGTTCTCAGCCAAAAACTTTGCTTCGGCAATGCGATATGACGCATCTACTTCGTCCCAAAAATTCCATCCATAGGTCAGTCCCGAGGTGTGGCTCATCAAATGCCACACCTGCATTGGCGCTTTCATTGGCACAGTAACCGGGTTCTCTGCAGTACCAGAAACAAAAACTTTGGTATCGGCAAATGACGGAATGAACTTGCTGACTGCATCAGTGAGTTGCAATTTCCCATCTTCAATCAACATCATGATCGCGATGGATGTGATCGGCTTTGTCATTGAGAAAATGCGATAGATCGTGTCTTGCTCAATTGGTGATTTTGCTTCGGCGTCTCGCATGCCGTACGTGCTGTTGTACACAATTTGCCCGTAACGAGCAACTGCAACGTGATAGCCAGACAAACGACCGTCATTTACATAATCCTTGAAGTACGAATCGATAAGCGCAAGTCGCTCAGCGCTCATGCCTACTTCTTGTGGATCAATCGTTACTTTAAGTTCGCTCATGACACTATGCCCTTCAACCAGTTGCGTAATTCAGTTCCTACATCCGACCGCTTCAGCGTCAGTTCAACAACAGTCTGCAACCAACCCATCGGCGTTCCCGTGTCATGCCGCTCAATATCGCTAACTACCCCATCAACAGTTCGCGCATGTGCGCCAATCAACAGCGCATCGGTTAACTGAATCTCTCCGCCAGGTGCTGGTGCAAGCGTTTCCAGAATGTCAAACATGTCAGGTGCAAGTACATAGCGACCAATGATGATGATGTCGCTTGGCGCGTCTTCCACTTTTGGTTTTTCAACAACACCAGTAATGGTGACTTCGCCATGTGCACCTGTCGTTCCCGTAGTGGTAATCACGCCATACGCACTGACTTCATCTTTTGGCACGCGCTTCAATCCAACAACGGTCTTACCGGTTGCGTTGTGCATCTGCGCCATCTGCAACAGCAACGATGAGTCGCCCATAATTTCGTCTGGCAGCAATAATGCAAACGCTTCATCTCCAACTGCTTTGCGCGCACACGACACCGCATGACCAAGGCCACGAGGTTTGTCTTGGTAGGCAATGCTTACGCGAACATCAGATCCGATGCGAGCCAATCTGTCTGCCAACTCGGTGCGTCCACTTTTGCGAACTCGTTCAACCGTGTCGGGCGAAGGCTTCAGATACTCCTCGATGCCCGGCTTGGCCACATTCGACACCACCACAATGTGTTCAACGCCTGCGCCAATTGCCTCATCCATCACCAGTTGCAAAGCCGGCGTATCAAAAATGGGCATCAGCTCCTTGGGCACCGCTTTGGTGGCTGGAAGGAATCTGGTGCCTAGTCCAGCGGCGGGAATCACAGCGGTGCGCATAGCCATACCTGCATCCTAGAATTACTGGTCTTATGCCAACGTATGTCTACAAATTCATTGACTCTGGCGAGACCATTGAAGTGCAGCAGGCATTCTCCGATGACCCACTCACCGAAATCGCCCACCCAACTGATGGTGTGGTCAAACCAGTGAAAAAGGTGTTTACACCTGTTGGTGTGTCGTTTAAGGGCGGTGGCTTCTACAAGACAGACTCAGGATCATCTTCGAAGTCGTCCAGCAGTTCTGCAACTCCAAGTACAACGCCTGCTGCCCCTGCAGCACCGGCTGCTCCTTCTTCGCCTTCAGCCGACTAAAGATTCCCGTCGCCGCAATCGGCGAACACATCGGTGCATGAAAGATCTTCTAAATCGGTTGCAACCCATTTTTCGTTTCGCTGAACATGTTCATCGAGAGTTATGCCGCAATCGCCAAAGACAAATTGCAGTAATTTCCGGGCTGACAGTAATCGCAGCGCTCGTGTATGCGCTGTCGGTTTCTCAACTGCATCAGCAGCGAGATGCATTCGGTAATTACGTACTGGTGCACATTGCATCCACAAACATTTCGGCTGGTCAAACAGTCACGCAGCAGAACACTGAAACGTTCACCATGCCCACACAGTTTGTTCTTCCATCAACTCGCACTTCCCTTCCACTATCGCTCACAGCAACAAGCGACATCGGCAAAGGCGACATCATCAGTTTGCAAAACACTGCTGCAGCTGGCGAAGGCGCTTCAGTTCCTTCCGGCATGCGAGCGGTCTCCATAGTGCCTCGCGTTGCTATGCCCGCACTTGCGCCAGGCACGTTTGTTGACATCATCGCGAATGGGCAAATTATTGCAGCGCACGGAATTGTGTTGTCATCGCTAAACGACAATGTTGGCGTAGTTGTTGCGGTATCCGAATTGTCGGCACCAGCAGTTGCTAGCGCGGCGGCTATTGGAGAAGCCGCACTAGTGATTTCTAATTAGCGAAACGACGTTGCCAGCAACGCAAGCACACTGAACCCAGCAACAAAGCGATACATCACGAATGGCGTGAAACTTCGCGAACGAAGCAAGCGAATCATTCCCCACATCGCTATCCAGCCAGAAATTCCTGCGGCAATTATTCCGACGATCATTGGGGTGAGCAACCCATCTGGAATTCCGTCTTTGGCCAGCTTTGCCAGTTTGAGCAATACTGCGCCGCCAATAACCGGCACACTCATCAAGAAACTCACGCGCGCTGCAGCATCACGCGAAAAACCAAACTTGCGTGCAGCGGTAATGGTGATTCCCGATCGAGAGGTTCCAGGGTTCAGCGCAATTACTTGTGCAGCACCTATAAGCAGCGCATCTCGAGTAGAAAAAGTGTCCACATCGCGTGTTCCTACTTGCCTATCGGCCCAAATCAATATGGCGCCAAATACCATCAGCGAAATAGCAACCATTGCTGGAGTACCGAGTTTTTCGGTAATCCATTCCTCGGCGATTGCGCCTGCAATTCCAGCCGGAACAGCAGACAACACAAACATCCACGCGCGACGACCAACTGTTTTGTTTGCCTTTTTAGGCGTAACGACAACCTTTATCCCTTCACGCACATACGGAACCAAATCTGCTCGCAGGTAAAACAGCACTGCAATCAATGTTCCTAAGTGGAGCGAAGTATCAAATGCTTTTTGAATTGCAAGTCCATTTGCGGGATTGGTGATATCAACGAAGTCGTTCCATCCAAATAGCCACGGAGCAAGAATGAGGTGCCCGCTCGAGGAAATTGGTAAGAACTCGGTGAGCCCCTGAACAAGTCCAAGCACGATTGCATGAAATATTGACATGACTCATGCTTACACCAGATTTATGGGTGCTTAGGGTTATCGTTGCATATCCGCAACAAGGAGCCACTCGCCATGGAACTCGAAATTGAACTTACCGAGAACCTCATTGCTCCAAGCCTTACTACCCAGCCAAATGGCCTCCTTCGGCTCAGTTTCCACTGGCACGACAAAATTGAGCAGGTATTGGAGGCTGTCAGCCACCCATTACGCGAGGCTGCTCATGACGGATTCCTTGAACTGTGGTCATGCGACGAATCATCTCGCAGTTTCGAACAAGTAAACGAAATGACCGTACTCATTCGCTCTAAGCAGCGCGATTAGTCAAACTGAATGCCGAGTGCGGTGAGCACTTCTAACGGCGAAGCATGCAGGCCAGTGCACAACTTGGGAAGCAAATCGATTGATGGACGTGTTTCGAATGCGAAATAGCGATACAGATTTCCACGATTTAGATCGCATGCTTCGGCAACAGCCTGAAGACTAGAAAATTCGAGTTCATCCATTTTTTTGTACAGCCAGTCAAGACCGACAACTTTGGTACTTTTTGGCATTTCACTAAAATAGCAAATCGGTGAGCGGGGTTATGTACCACTCATAGTCACGTCCCGAATTACCAGCGACATGCCGTGTGCTCGGGATGGCAGCCAGTCGACGTCTCCGCCAATAGCCACAATGTCAAGCAGCATGCGTTGCAATGTGCTGGCAATGGTGAATTCGCGTACTGGTGCACCAATGGTTCCATTGCTAATCAGCATTCCGGAAGCACCTGTTGAAAAGTCTCCAGAAACAGGGTTAACCCCGCTGTGCAGACCCGACACCATCTGAATGAGCACACCGTCATCAACGCTGGCAATCAGCTCTTCTTGAGTGTGAGTTCCTGGCACTAATTGCATAGCCAGGCAACCAACTCCGGGTGAACCAGCAAACCCGCCACGCGTGGCATTGCCCGTGCTGACGGTATTCATGCGTCGAGCGCTGTACGAAGAATGCACGAACTTTTTCAGCACACCGTTTTCAATTAACACATTGCGACGTGCAGCAAGACCTTCGCCATCAATGTCGGTTGCGGTGTAAGCCAGCGGGTTTGTCGGGTCGTCCACCAACGTGAAACGTGGGTCTGCAACCTGGTCGCCCATTCGCTCAGCAAAAAAGCTTCTGCCCTTCGCGACGTTTTCGCCATTCAATGTGCTGGACAAAATACTGATGAATTGCGAAGTGACATACGGGTCAAGAATCACTGTGGTGCGTTTGCTTGGAGGCTTGATCGCACCGAGCAAACGTGTTGCGCGCTCTGCCGCTTCACGCGCCGCCTTTTGCAAATTGAATTCTTTTGGCGAGTCTCCAACCGAAAATCCGAAACCCGTTTGTGTTTCTTCCTCGTCATCGGCAAGCGTGCTCACCGATACGTAACACGAATTGCCGCGGCCACTTTCGCGAATGCCTGTGGTGGTTGCAACAGCAACTTCGCCCCACCCATCGTCGTAGTTGGCTTCGTCTACACGTACTCGCTCGTCCATACCGAGCGTGAGTTTTTCAAGCTCTTTGGTGAGTGCAATTTTCTGGTCGGTTGGGTAACCGGCAAGTTCTTCGTCCCAAAACTTTTGAGGAATTTGTGCAACACCGTCGGGAATAGCAAGGCCCGCAAACTCATCTGGGGTTCCAAAACTGACGTTGTCACGAGCATCAGCAAGTACCTCGGCGATAGCCGCTGGGTCCAGTGTTCCCGCGTAAGCAAAACCAGTTCGGCCATCCTTGATAACACGAATGCCAACGCCTTCACTTTGCGCAGATGCGAAGTGTTCAAGTTCGCCTTCATAGATTCGAATGGCAGTCTCGCCACCGCGGCTGACATAGGCCTCAATTTGTTCGCCTGCCCCGGCTTGTGCAACGACGCGATCTGCAATTGCTTGCAGATCATCAACTGTTGTGCTCATGCTGCGGTTCCACCAATGGTCATGGACTTCACACGAAGTGTTGGGCAACCATCACCAACTGGCACGCCTTGACCGTCTTTGCCACACGTTCCTGGGCCACCCATTGCAAAGTCGTTGCCCATGAGGTCAATGTCTTTCAACACTTGCGGGCCGTTGCCAATGAGGTTTCCTTCTCGCAATGGCTCTGTGATCTCACCATTTTCGATGAGGTACGCCTCAACCATGCCGAAGACGAAGTCTCCGCTTGCGGTGTCTACTTGACCACCACCGAGTTTCGCAATGTACACACCATGGTCGGTTGCACGAATGATGTCGTCTGGATTTTCCGAACCGTTCGTTACAAACGTGTTGGTCATGCGCACCATTGGCAAGTCGGCATAACTCTGACGACGACCATTGCCGCTTTGCTTGCGACCTTCTTTGCGTGCGCGAATGTAGTCCCACATGTAGTCGGTCAATACTCCGTTTTCAATGAGCGTGTTCTTTTGCGAAGCGTGACCTTCATCGTCAACGCCAATTGCGCCCCACTCGCCCGCCATCGTTCCATCGTCAATCACGGTGACAAGCGGCGAGGCAACAAGTTCGCCCATCTTTCCGCGATACACACTTGATCCCTTACCAACAAGGTCGGCTTCAAGTCCATGTCCGCACGCTTCGTGGAATAACACTCCGCCTGAACCCTGTTTGATCACCACTTGCATTGCACCCGATGGTGCTGGACGCGCTTGCAACTTGGTGATGGCTTGTTGCGCCGCGCGAATTGCAAGTTCTTCCACATCGTTTTCGTCGAAGATTTCAAAACCAATGGTGTGACCAAGCGAGTTGTAACCCGTTTGCATTCCTGCATCACCATTTGCAATGACACTCACACGCATCAGCGTGCGCACCTGCTCGTCTGCACTAAAAATTCCGTCAGAGTTTGCAATGAGAATTTGCTTGATCGAGTCGCCGTAACCGGCAGAGACTTGAACAATTGCGCCATGCACTCCTCGCGCAGCAATATCGGCGCGTTGCAACAGTTCTACTTTGCGAGCCTTTGCCACGGTGTCGGGAAACTGAACAATGGTGTTTACCGGGTGGCGAAATATTGGTTGCAACGCAATGGTGTGCACACCGCCATCACCCTGTTTGGCTGCAGCTGCAGCAGCCTCGGCTGCGGCCAGCAAACCACGCTCAGAAAGATCGGACGTGTGGGCAAAACCAGTGGTGTCGCCGGCGATGACACGAATGCCCGCCCCACGATCTCGACCACTCGTTACCTGCTCCACTTTTCCGTCGTCTAACCCTGCAGAAGTCGAACGCTTGTCCTCGACGTAAATTTCTGAGAACTCAGCACCAGTACTGCGACCCTTGGCGAGCACTCGGGCAATGACATCTGGCTCAATAAGTGGTGAATCGGTGCGTAGAGACATATGACGATCCTACCGAAGGTGGTCTTGCCGAGGCTTGGCGTGCCATAACAAGGCGTACGATTTATGAGGTGAACGGCGCCACTGAAACCTCTATGAGTGTCGCCCTGCCTCGCCACCACCGCACATTGTGGTGGAAAGAAGCACTCATTATTTCAAGTTTCTATGCGGTGTATACCTTGATTCGCAACCAATTTGGTTCTGCACTCGTGAACGGTGTTGATGTGCCACTGCACTCGTTCACCAACGCAGTTCGCGTCATTCGTATTGAACGAGCCCTCGGTTTGTACCACGAAGAATCAATTCAAGATTTTTTCTTGCCGCATGTGTGGTTTATCAAGTTAATGAACACCTATTACGGCACCGCACACTTTTTTGTCACCATGGGCGTATTCATTTTGTTGTTCAAACGCCGCCCAGATGTTTTCGCGCAGTGGAGAAACACGCTTGCGGCAATGACTGGTCTCGCCATCATCGGTTTCGTGCTCTTCCCGCTTATGCCACCTCGCTTGCTCGACGAACCCTGTCCAACTGCAAACGGTGGCTACGGAGGCGCATGCATTGAACACGAGTTGCGCAATTACAACGGTGCAGAAAATTTCGGATTCGTCGACACCGTTGCAGAATTTGGTGGACCATGGGCATTCAACGAAGGCCCCGCTGCATCGCTCTCTAACCAATATGCGGCAATGCCGTCGCTCCACATCGGCTGGTCCACGTGGTGCGTGTTTGCTCTGTGGCCAATTGCGAAGAGACGTTGGGCACGCATTGCGTTGTTCCTCTACCCCGCAACCACGTTGCTATGCATCGTGATCACCGGTAATCACTTCTGGTTAGACGGATTAGGCGGATTACTGGTCTTCGTCGTTGGTTACACGGTGGGAACATCGCTCCATCGCTGGAATCATCGCCGTTTAGATGCTCGCATGGCTTCTCACCCTGCGCTCTAGCGGGGATAGCGTTTAGCGTCATGGCTCTCGCAGATATTCGCCAACCCAGTGATCTGCGCCCACTTACTCTTCCTCAACTCGAAGCGCTTGCTGAAGAAATTCGCGAGTTTGTCGTCAGCGCCGTCTCGGAAACTGGCGGGCACTTAGGTTCAAACCTTGGAGCAGTTGAACTGACGCTTGCACTGCACCGCGTGTTCGATTCTCCGCGTGACGCAATTCTTTGGGACACGGGACACCAGGCATACATTCACAAACTCGTTACCGGTAGACGCGCAGGGTTCAGCAAGTTGCGTCAGGCCGACGGCATTTCCGGTTATCCAAGTCGCGAAGAAAGCATTCACGACTTCATTGAAAACAGCCACGCAAGCACGGTGCTCAGTTACGCATACGGACTTGCAGTTGCCCGTGATGCTGGCCAAACGCCAGACCGCCGACACATCGTTGCAGTAATTGGCGATGGCTCCATGACTGGCGGCATGGCATACGAGGCATTGAACAATCTTGGGCACAGCGGAAAGCGCGTCATTATTGTGCTGAACGACAACGGCCGTAGTTATGCGCCAACAGTGTCGAATCTCAGTCAAGGCGCGCTCTCCAACAAGCTCACCGACATTCGTTTGAACCCCGTGTACGTACGTCGTCAACGCAAGCTTGAAAAATGGCTGAAAGACCTACCACTCGTTGGCCCGCAAGCCGAGCGTGGACTCGAAGCGTTCAAAGCTGGAGTTCGCGAGTTTTTGCAGCCACCTGCATTTTTTGAAGCACTCGGTGTTCGTTATGTCGGACCAATTGATGGACACAATTTGGAAGCACTTGAACACGCTCTCACCGCAGCTCAACAACGTGCTGAAGAAGGCCCGATTGTTATCCATGTGTTGACGCAAAAAGGCCGCGGCTATTCACCTGCAGAAGACGACGACGAAAAGCATTTGCATGATGCGCCGGTGTTCAACCCTGCAACTGGTCCATCAAAGTCGGTACCAACCGGATACACCGAGGCATTTGCCGACTCCATTGTGCAACTCGCCAAGAACGATCCGCGCATCGTTGCAATCACCGCAGCCATGCCTGGACCAACCGGTCTCATTCAGTTCCAAGAACAATTCCCCGATCGTTTCTTCGACGTTGGCATTGCCGAGCAACACGCAGTAACTGCTGCAGCGGGAATGGCAATGGGTGGCATGCGCCCAGTTGTTGCGTTGTATTCAACATTTTTGAATCGAGCATGGGACCAAGTGGTGTACGACGTTGCATTGCATCGCCTGCCAGTTATTTTCTGTCTCGACCGCGCTGGCATTACTGGCGACGACGGCCCAAGCCATCACGGTATTTATGACATGGCGTTGCTCTCAAAAGTTCCAGGCATGCGTGTGCTCGCACCATCAAGTACGCAAGAAGTTGAACAAATGCTGAAGGACGCAATCGTGTTGGCAAACGAAGGCCCCGTGGTGATTCGATATCCAAAGGGAGTTGCCCGCACTGTTGATGCAGCAGATATTGGTTCAGGTCTCGCCGCTCGCAAGTTGCTGACTGATGAATCAAACACGGTGTGCATTTTGGCAATTGGCAAAATGGTTGGAGCATCACTCGACGCTGCTGCCCTACTTGCAGCAAAGGGAATTATGGCAACCGTGTGGGACGTGCGCTCCTGTGCACCACTTGATCAGTTAATGATCGACAATGCTGCTGCACACCAAGTTGTGGTCACCGTCGAAGACGGAATCCGCGAAGGTGGAATTGGCATGACTATTGAAGATTTGGTCTCTCATGCACATGGCGCACAACGTCCAAGTATTGAAGTGCTTGGCATTCCGAAGCAATTCATTCCACAAGCAAAACCTGACGCGATTTTGTCACGCCTTGGACTGAACGCCGAAGGCATCGCCGCAACGGTGCAACGACTTGTCAACAAATAAGCATTATCTGGAAACTGCACTGCAGGCCGCTAACGCCGCAGACGAAGTGAGCTTTGCCGGGTTTACCAACCGAGTGTTCACCGTTTCACGCAAGGCCGATAACAGTGAGGTCACCGAAATCGACCGCAATACCGAAACGGCAATCTCATCGGTACTGCGTAGCGCTTTCCCCGACTTTGGCATCTACGGCGAAGAGCACGGAATAAGCGGCCCAACCAATGCCGAGTATCTATGGGTAATTGATCCAATTGATGGCACTACCAATTTCGTCCGTGGTGTTCCTGTGTGGGGGTCACTCATTGCGCTCGTGCATAACGAGACGCCAATTCTTGGAGTCGTGTCTGCTCCCGCGCTCGGTATGCGCTGGTGGGCAACTGTTGGTGAAGGCGCGTACTTCAACGGAACACGTATATACGTATCCACAGTGAATGAACTCTCTGCCGCACACGTGAGCACAACGTCAAATGCGGGTTGGGAACAAGTTGGTGGCTTACCCGCGTTACAGCAGCTGCAAGTTGATGCATTGCGCTCGCGAGGGTTTGGCGATTTCTGGCAACACATGTTGGTTGCGCAAGGCGCCATTGACATTGCCATTGATGCAATTGGTCTGGCGCCATACGACAACGCAGCCATTTACCCCATTGTCCAGGAAGCCGGCGGAACCATTACCGATCGATTTGGCAATGCGGACTGGCGCGCCAACTCAATGGTGAGCAGTAACCAGCTTCTTCACCATCTAGTGATCGATCGGTTACCTTCATAACGTGACCATTACACATAACGAATTTGCTGCTTTATGGCAGTTAGATAAGTCCATCGCATATCTCAATCATGGCTCGTATGGTGCTGTGCCTGTTTCTGTGCAGAAGATTCAGAATGCATTTATTGACCGCGCGAACAGCAACCCAAACCATTGGTTCCGCTACGAACTTCCGCAGTTAATGATCGAAACGCGACACATTGTCGCGAATTGGTTTGGTGTTGCTCCAGAGCATTTCGCTTTCGTGCCAAATGCTTCTCAAGGTGTAGTCACTGCAATTCAGTCACTTGTCGACGACGCGACGTCCCGCAATCAACGAACGCACCTCGTAGCTACATCGCTTGGATACGGAGGCGTGTTGTATGGAATGCAACACATCGCTGCTCGTAGCAACGCCACCTACGCGGTTGCCGACGTGGTGTACCCACACGATGTAACCGCCGAAATCATTAGCTCGCGAATACAAGCATTGCTGCCAGCAAACGGCGAGCCAATCGTCGTAGTGCTCGATCACATCACTTCAGAAACGGGTGTGCTCTTCCCTGTCGATGACATCATTTCCGCAATTCGTTCCACGCACCCACAAGCTAAGTTCGTCATCGATGCTGCGCACTCGGCAGGAATGTTGGAACATCCACTGCCCGCGAACTTTGATGTATGGGTAGGCAACTTGCACAAGTGGCTGTGCGCACCGCGACCAGCTGCTGCACTGATTTGTGGTTCGCCCGAAGTTCGCGCAATCATGAAGCCGCTTGCACCATCGTGGGGCTTCGAAGATGGTTTCCCCACATCGTTTGAATGGCAAGGAACCAGTGACTATTCGGCGTATTTGTCAGTCCCCGCAGCGATTACGTTCCAGGAACAATGGTCATACGCACAACGAAACACCCATAATCGTGCAGTCGCCGATGGGGCTGCTGACTTATTACGCAACGCATGGGGAACCACCAATCATCTCGGCAACACCGTTGAAGCACCGTGGTTGCGCATGGTGCAGCTGCCTGTTGCCGAACCGCTCACCAAACCACAAATTGATCTGATGGTTGAGCGTGCTGGGCTTGAACTCAACACCGAATGTATGTGCATGACCGTTCGCGGAAAGTCGTACGTGAGACTCTCTGCTCACATGTACAACGAAATAGATCAGTACGAAAACTTGATCGGGATTACTCGCCTACTGGCGTAACTTCGCGTTGATTGCGTAGTTGCAACAACATTCTGCCGGCAATAAAAATCAACAAAACTGCAAACAAGAAGTTGGAGAGTGCATCATTCATATGCGCTGCCACCCAGCTTCCTGCAATAGCCGTAACAATTCCCGTTGAACTCACAATTGCCGCTGCAAGTAGATCCGTGTTCTTATTACGTAGGTTTTGCAACGTTCCCGAAAATGCGGTGGGAATGACCACTGCCAGCGAAGTTCCCTTAGCAACTGCGGGTGACACGTGGAAGAAGATCACCAAAATCGGCACGCTCATCAGCCCGCCGCCAATTCCCAACATTCCTGCAAGTGCGCCAACAACAAAACCAATTGCTATCAGCCATGCAGCTGTAGGTGCGTTCAAAATCATTTCACCTGCTGCGTCAATTTTGAAAAACATTCGAACACCAGCGATGACCAGAATGCAAACAAACGCAATAGTTAGCGTGCGCTTAGAAAGCCGTTTCAGCAATTCAGCGCCAACAACTGACCCTGCAACGGAACCAATTGACAGCCACAGCACGACCGGCCAGTCAATGTGATCGTGTGTCCAATACGTGAAGAAACTAGAACACGAAATGAGAAACACTCCGCCCAACGAAGTTCCATGTGCGCGGCGCTGATCCATGCCAAGTGCGAACATCAAACCAGGAACAATGATGATTCCGCCACCAAGGCCAAACATTCCCGATAGCAATCCAGCGCCTACGCCAAACCCCATCAATATCAGCGCGCGCTGTTTTGAAATTTTCACTTGCCTAGTTTGCTAGATGGAGCGTCACGCAACATCATTGAAATATCGAGCACGGCACTGGCATGCACCTTGGCTTCATCCACACTGAGGGTCTTGCCAAGTTCAACCACAAAGGCCATCGAGTTTTTTAACCCATGCTTTTGCCAGGTTGCTGCAACGCCTGTATATGTACCACCAGTAATGCGCTTCATCGGCAGACCAGTTATCGCTCCGTAGCGAGCACGAATTTCACCTTCAAAACCCGCACCCGGCGAAATGATATTTAGGTCTTGGTGATACCACAGGCCGAGTGCCGGCTTAATTTCACGAAAGAAAGCGACGATTGCTTTCGTCTCTGGTTCGGATGCTCGATTTGGCCCGGAGTATTGCCAATATCCAGGTTGACCAATGCGCGCCCATCCATAAGGAAAGTTTCTATTCAGGTCAACGCGGTTCGCATTGCCACGGCGGTCCAACGCAGTTCCATCGGGATTGATTGAGGGAATGACCCACAGATTCACACCTTTAGGAATCTGCATATTTACCAACTCATCAGTAATCAGCAGACCGGCTTCTTCGTTGCCATGAATAACACCGATAACGGCGACAGTGACGCCTTTGGGATCACCCATGTGAATTGCTTCGATCGGACGACCCTGAATTGAGGTGCCAATGACTCTGCGTTCAAGAATGTTTCCCTGCGCCGTTGCAACAGAAGTCATGCTCACGCTTGCAAGCGCAATTATTACAACAACTAATGAAAAAATTTTTTGAACAACTCGCATTTATTTTTTGGCTGAGGCGATTCCGCCACCAAGAACATGTGTATTCGTCATGTCGTACAGAACAACGGTTTGTCCAGGAGCGATGCGCCTCTGCGGTTCATTCCATACAACTCGAACCGAAAATTCATTCCAGATTTCTACTGTCGCTGGAATCGCATTTCCATGCGCACTGGACTGCACCAGAACATCACTTGTCTTGAGAAGCCGCTCAATATCACGAAGATCCGACCAAATGACTTTGTCCACTATGAGCGACTCGCGATACAGGCTTGCTTCTTCACCAATGACGACACGCGCATTTGGAGTATCAACATCGACTACGTATTGCTTTGGCCCACCGCCAGGAATACCCAGGCCCTTACGTTGACCAATAGTCACCAATTCAAGCGCTTCAACTTTTCCAGCAGGTGATCCGTCTTCGTTCACTACTTCAGCCTTGCGGAACGGAATGCGATTACCGAGGAACGTTTCGCGACCACCGGTTTTGCTAATGAAGCAGACGTCTTGGCTGTCTGGCTTTGTTGCAGTGCGAAGCCCAAGTTCAACAGCACGTTCGCGAACCTGAGCCTTCGTTAAATGACCAACAGGAAACATGGTGTAAGCCAGTTCTGCTTGATCCAACATGTGCACGACATAGCTCTGATCTTTTGCGTCATCGGCACCACGCGTGAGTCGCAGAATTCCTTCATCATCGTGTTCAATTCGTGCATGATGCCCTGTTGCAACTGCGTCAAAGCCCAGCAAGCGAGCGCGTTCGCTGAGGCGATCAAACTTCAAGTGGCGGTTGCACTCGATGCATGGGTTCGGTGTAATGCCGTCCACATGGGCCTGCACATATGGAGCAACCACATGCTTGTCAAAGTCATCTGAAAAGTTAAAGACCAAGTGGTCAATGTCCAGTTGTTGAGCAACACGTCGAGCGTCATCAACATCGGAAACCGAGCAACAACCCGTGTCGCTTTCGCCGCCCCACAAGCGCATGGTCACGCCAACGACTTCGTGCCCTGCTGCCTTTAGTTCGGCTGCGGCGACAGACGAGTCCACGCCACCCGACATCGCAACAAGCACTTTCATGACCTAAAGGCTAACGACGTAATTGATTTACGGCAGACACAATGGCCGAAACCGCAAGGTCTATTTCGGCATCAGTTGTGGTGTGGCCAAGGCTTAAGCGCAACGCCCCATTGCTCCACGAACGTTCAACCCCCATTGCCTCAAGCACATGCGAAGGCTCCATGGCGCCACTGGCGCAAGCTGAAGCGGCAGATGCATAGACATCAGCTTGATCCAGCAGGAACAGCAGCGCTTCATTTTCAAGACCAGAGAAACACAGGTGCGCAACACCAGGAACACGATGCTCGCGCGGAACAGTTTCTAAAACGCCATCCACCTGTGCACAAATTTCGTCAACCAATCGATCACGCAATTTCGTTACACGAACAGATTCCTCAGCACGTGTCGCATCAGTAACTTCTAGCGCCTTTGCTGTGGCGATAATTCCAGAAACGTTGTGGGTGCCACTTCGACGATCGCGCTCTTGCCCGCCGCCAAAAATAAGTGGTTCAAGATTCTTTCCAGTTTTGATCACCATCACACCAACACCCTTTGGCCCACCAAACTTGTGCGCAGAAAGCGACAGCGCGTCGACAAGAGGAGTCACTTCACGTAAGTCCACCCAACACGCGGCCTGCACAGCATCGGTGTGCAAAATTGCGTTCGGTGCATACTTGCGAACAATTCGTGCAACGTCACGCATTGGCGTGATTGAACCGACCTCGTTGTTTACCGCCATCACCGAAACAACGGTGACCGGTTGCTCTTCTGTTGCGGCTTCAAGCACGCGCTGTAAATCTTCGAGGTCTACGGTCCCCACGTTGTTCACGCGAACAACAACACCGTTCACATGTTCAACACAATGCAGTACTGCATGATGTTCCGCTGCCGGGCATACGGCTATTCCACCCAGACGGCGAACCGCACCAAGAATTGCATGGTTATCGCCTTCGGTTCCACCGCTGGTGAACACCACTTCACCGGGCTTGCAGCCAAGTGTTTCGGCAACAAGATCGCGTGCCTCATCAAGTGCCTTGCGAGCCTCGCGGGCAAAGCGATGCGAACCTGACGGGTTGGCGTACATGTGGTCGAGATATGGGGTCATCGCCTCAATCGCTTCGGCGCGCATTGGCGTGCTTGCTGCGTGATCGAGATACGTACCCATGCCTTCAGACTACGCCATCACTTTTGAAACGAAATTGCAGATGAAATGGGACCTGTGAAATTGACCCCGTAAACACAGAGGCCCGCTCCGAAGAGCGGGCCCCGGACCCTTCCGTCGAAGCAGAAGGGTGGGTAAAGCAAATGTTATCCAAAAGGTGTTCGCCAGTTCCACATCATTTTGAATAAAGCGAGGAGTTGGTAGTGGCAACGGGCATTTATATAGACGGACTCAATCTTTACTATGGCGCGCTCCGCAATACCCCATACCGATGGCTGGACCTCGAACGTTTTTGCCATCTGCTTCTCCCCCAGGATCAAATCGGCACGATTAGATACTTCACAGCACCTATCTACCTACGCCACGATACGAACTCAAGAACTCGCCAATCCGTTTACCTTCGAGCAATTAGAACCACTCCGTTAGTTCATATCCATCTTGGTCATTTCATCTCCACGGAAAAATGGAGAGCAATCGCAGAAAACAGCTCGAAACCTTCTGAGTCTTTTCAACCAAAATTTCGACCTGAAAGACTATTTCGGTATATCTGGGCAGACACGCGTTCACGAAGACAAGGTGATGCAAATTTGGCAAAAGTTGTTATTGAACAAGAGAAAGGCACCGATGTGAATCTTGCTGCCCACCTCATTAACGATTGCGCCAGAAATCTCGTAGACCGCGCATTGGTCATTTCAAACGACAGCGACTTGTCAGGTGCATTAAAAATCGCTCGAACATTTGTGGACGATATCGGCATTCTCAATCCCCACGTGCAGAGGACTAGCAGTTACCTGAAAAAGTCTGCAAAATTTGAAATTCACCTTCGCGAAAGCACACTCAGTCGTTCCCAATTTCCACAAACTCTTACAGACTTGAATGGCAAACAAATAAGTCGGCCTCGGGTTTGGAAATAGCACAAATGAATGCTCAGATACAGGTGTGGAATATTCCGATAACCCGTATGGCGACAACTTCGCCGACATTTATGACGAGTGGTATCGGGATTTAGACAACATCGATGCGGTGGTCTCGCTGGTGTTGTCACTTGCCGAAAACGGAAGCGTTTACGAACTTGGAATTGGAACTGGCAGGCTCGCACTCCCCATTGCGTTAGCGGGTGAAAGCAGCGGCGTTCGAGTGAGCGGCATCGATTCTTCGCAAGCAATGCTTGACCAACTAACTGCCAAACCGCGATCCGAGTTAATTGACGCTCAGCTTGGCCACATGGTGCGCGACATGGCCTCAGGGCCATTCAGCGTTGTCCTTCTGGCCTACAACACGTTGTTTAATTTGCTGAATGCACAAGAACAACAACAGTGCCTCATCCGTTGTGCCGAATCGCTCGCCCCAGGTGGCCATGTCATCGTCGATTGTTTCGTACCTAGCCCAGACATGCCCGAGCACAGTGGCCCCACCCCCCATCGCAGTTCGTCCCGCGGCTACATCACGAGCGAAGTGCATGTGGACAAGTCGCAGCAATTAATTGATGGAGTGTTCATTGAAGTTGTCGATGAACAAGCAGTAAGGCGCGAATGGAAAGTTCGTTACGCATCAACTCAAGAAATAGATGCAATGGCCGTGCATGCAGGACTGCAACTTGAACAGCGCTGGGAAACCTATTCACAGGACCTATTTACCGAGTATTCGCGTCGACATATTTCGGTGTACGGCAAAGCAACATTGAATAACTCGTAGTACGGTTCGGTTATGGCACACATTGAAGTAAGTATCCAGCTCAACGCAACCCCTGAACACGTGTGGAGCATTGTTGAACCAGTGGAGAATCACGTGGACTGGATGGCCGATGCTGTTGCCATTCGCTTTCTCAATGAGCAAACTCGCGGTGTTGGAACCGAATTCTTTTGTGACACCAAAGTTGGACCAATCAAACTTGTCGACAAAATGGAAATCACCGAATGGATCCCACAACAGGTCATGGGAGTGCGCCATGTTGGCGTGGTGACCGGGACAGGAAAATTTACGCTCACACCACACCTTGGTGGAACCACATTTACCTGGGCAGAAGAACTGAAGTTTCCATGGTGGCTTGGCGGAAAACTTGGCGAACTCGTTGGCGCCAAATTGGTAATGGGAATCATCTGGAAGCGCAATTTGCGCGAACTCAAAAAGATTGTTGAAGCAACCGCGTAATTACATTGCGCGCAGTAACGCGGTTGTTGCTGCTGCAAGTACCACAACAACAATCAACGGCAGTTTTCGCCACGCAGCAATAATTGCAACGATCAACCCAATTGCTCGTTCGTCAACAGCAATTGATTGAGCATCAGTGAATGTGCCGTTAAACACCATGGCTCCAAGCAGCGCTGCCGGAATCAGCATGAGGCACTGCGCCAAAACATTGGGAAGCTTGCGCGAACCCACGACAACGAAACCAAGCATCTTGAACGCGTAAGCACCAATCGACAACCAGATGACGAGCGTCCATGACATGTTCATGCGGCAGTCTTCGCTCGCTGTGGCCGGACACCAACGAAAATGGCCAGGCCCGAAGCAAGAATTGGCAATCCCACCGGCAGAAATGGCGCCAGTACAACGCTGAGAGTTGCTCCACAAGCAGCAGCAATTCGGCCATTTGACGTTCGTAAATGCGGGACCAACATGGTGATGTATGCAGCAGTAAATCCGACATCAAGTCCATACGTATGCGGGTCAATGGATCCACCGAGCACTGCGCCAATGAGTGTTCCTAAGTTCCACAACGAGAACAATGCGATTGCCGTTGTCCAAAACGCAATCTTTTGTAATCGCGGATTTGTTTGTGCAGTCATCATTGCCGTGGTTTCGTCAATCACGAAATGCGCTGCAAGAAGGCGCTTACCTAACGACTCACCAAAATATGGCGACAGTGCAAGGCCGTACACCCCATTGCGAGCAGCCAATAACAAACCACTGCCCAACGCTGCTGAAACTGTTCCACCTGTTGAAACGATCGACATCGCCGACATTTGTGATGCACCAGTGAATGCAAAGAAACTCAACGCACACGTTTGCCACACGCTTGCACCTGCACCAACCGCAAGCACGCCAAAAGCAAGTGCGAATACACCGACCGCACCGCTTAGCGCGAGTGCAGAGGTGACTACAGGGCGAACATCTGGCTCAATACGAAATTTCATGAATGCTTAGGCGCCAATGCCTTTCAGCATGTCATCTGCTGCGGCCCATGGGTCAACCGTGTGATTCAATACCTGCTGTTCAAGGCCATCCCACTTCTCGCCTGTGCAAATTTCGCGTGCACGCAATTCAAGGCGTCGCTCCACAATTGCGCGTAGCTCTTCACGCAACCGAAATGACCTGCGTTGTGTGAGTTTTCCGCTCGCCATGATGAATTCGCGATGTGCCAGCACGGTATTCCATAATTCAGAAACACCTTCGCCTGACACTGCAGATGTTTGCAAGATCGGTGGACGCCAATCGTCGTGTCCAATGTCTGAGAGATCGAGCATCTGTTCTAAGTCGCGACGAGTTTCTTCCGCGCCTTTACGATCTGCTTTGTTGATCACGAAAATGTCTGCGATCTCCATGAGACCGGCTTTGTTTGCCTGCACCGAGTCGCCCCAACCTGGGTTCACTACAACAACAGTGGTATCTGCTTTGCCTGCAATTTCAACTTCTACTTGACCAACGCCAACGGTCTCTACCAAGATCCACGGGCACCCAACTGCGTCAAGTAAATGAATTGCTTCGCTCGTTGCTAACGACAAACCACCTAGGTGACCACGAGTTGCCATGCTGCGAATAAACACTCCAGCATCGGTTGCATGATCTTGCATTCGCACACGATCTCCAAGAATTGCTCCGCCAGTAAATGGCGACGACGGATCTATCGCCAGTACTGCAACTTTGGTATCACTCGAACGTAAATGGCCAATCGTCGCACTCGTGAGCGTGCTCTTGCCAGCGCCAGGTGCACCAGTAATTCCTACGGTGTAACCGCTTCCGCTTTTCGGGTATGTGAGGCGCGCAATAGTTCGCGCATCTTCTCCGCCGCGTTCAATCAGCGACAACAATCGAGCAAGCGCACCGCGGTCCCCTGCAACAGCCAATTCAAAAAGCTGTGTTGGGTCTGTAATGCGCTGCGTCACGCCTTAAACCGCCACAACCTCGGTTACGCCATCAACGCGATCACGCATGATGCGCTCAATTCCGGCTTTCAATGTTTGGTCCGATGCTGGGCACGTTCCGCATGCACCAACGAGGGTTACCTTCACGATGCCAGTTGCTTCATCAACTTCTTTCAAGACAATGTCACCACCGTCGGCTTGCAGTGCTGGACGAATAACTTCGATGGTCTCTTCAACCTGTTGCTGCATGCTCACTGAATGCTCCAATTCATCTTCAATCCTCTACGATACGGGGGTGCTTGCTCACCAAGGTGGTTGGGATGAAATCCTGCTCGTTGCAGGACCAATTCTCGTAATTGTGCTCGTGTTATGGAAGGCCACTCAGCGCGCTGAGCGCATTGCCGCCAAGCGCACAGCCGAATCTGGCGAA
>CANIHL010000023.1 GCA_947467375.1 Acidimicrobiaceae bacterium
CAGTTGCCATCCAGCGTGTGGAGTCAGAGAAGGGCAACATTGGTCTCAATGCTGCAACTGGCGAATACGTCGACATGGTGAAAGCCGGAATCATCGACCCAGCCAAGGTGACTCGTGCAGCGTTGCAAAACGCAGCATCAATTGCCGCATTGGTGATCACCACTGAATGCCTCGTAGCTGACAAGCCAGACAAGAATGGCGGAGCAGCAGGCGGCGGTATGCCAGGTGGCGGAATGGGAATGATGTAAATCGTTTTCCCAAACGAACATCAAATAGTCGAAAATGCCTCGGGCGAAAGCCCGAGGCATTTTCATTTCTCTTCTAGTGTGTTGAGTTATGGCAAATAACGGTCGCGGATTCTGGATGCACCAGTTTGTGGAATATTTCATCGCTGGCGGACTTGTCATGATGTCGGCGCAATTGAAAGAACCAACTATTCCTGCAGTGATGGGGCTCATCATGCTGGTGAACACTGCGGTTACCGATGGTCTGTTGAGTGCGTTTAAGTGGATTAACCGTGCTGTCCATCGCGTCATCGACTGGCTCATCATTGTTGCTTGTCTGGTGTTGTCGTTTGTGGCCGACATCGAAACGAATGGACGGCTCGCGCTGCTGGGAGTTGGTCTCGTACTCGGAGTCGTTGTTCTTGGTACCAACTTCGCCAAGCGTGGTGCGCAACCAACACCTCGTCGTTAGGCTGAACTCATGGGCTTCACAACACCAGCACCCGATCTTGAAAAAATTCGTACAGCATGGGAAACCTGGGAGCGTGGCGAAGAACAACCTGGCAAAACGCTTGCAAACCTCAAAACGGCTGGCCTCGATGAAGTCATTCGCCAGTTGATTGCAAGTGGCTGGGCTCCTCAAGCGTAAATTCGCAACATGATTCGCGCTGGTGGCGATCAGAATATTCCGCGTCCAGCAGCCGTATGGGTACGACCCACTAACCCGTTTGCACGGTTAAATCATTCGTCGCTACGTAACACGCCAGAGTTATTGGGCAGACTGCAGCGCTTCACCCACACGCTTGAGCAAACTCCACCACCACAAGGATCGCGAGCATCAGCGGTGTTGGTGCCAATTTTTGATGGACCAAGCGGACCAGAAGTTGTGCTCACCCGAAGGTCGAAAGCACTTACGAGCCACAAAGGCGAAGTGTCGTTTCCTGGCGGGCGAGTGGATGAGGGAGAGACATTCGTTCAGGCTGCGATTCGCGAAGCCTACGAAGAGATCAATCTGGACCCAGCGCATGTGCAGGTCATTGGCGAGATGAGCGCGTTGTCAACGTATGTGAGCAACAGCCACATTGTTCCCGTGTTGGCGTACTTAGAAACACCGCCGTCAATGAGTGCAGTGAATGCCGAAGTTGATCGCGTATTTTCTGTTGCGCTCGCCGATCTGGTGCGCGACGACACCTATGTCGAAGAGCATTGGGGAACGCCACCGAATCAGCACCAGATTCACTTTTTCCATTTAGATGACGAAACGGTGTGGGGTGCCACAGGAAAAATGTTGCACCAACTCATCAACATTGCTGTTTTAAACGAGTGGGCGTAATTCGTTAGCCGCCTGTTGCACGAACCGCAACATAAAACGTTTCAGCCCACATGAGGCAACGAATTTTTCTGGTTCGCACTTGATTGGTGCACGATGATTCCAAGTCGCGGTGAAATTGCTCATCTATTTTTGTGCGCACCGCTTCGGTGAATTGGCCGAGCCTTTTGGTATTGCGATATCCAAAGTCGTGGCGAGTGCAGGCCTGTGTGAAATTGAATGACCGGCCCTCGTTGCCAATGACGGGGGCCGAACAACCATCGGTTGTCCAGTCGAGTGAGGGGTATGCGCGTTTGAGCGAAAACTTCTCGCGAGTAAACGTTGTGAAATCAAGATCAAACATCACGTAACTCACCGATTCAATAGGTGACTCAAATGTTGGTGGAGTGATGCGGTGGGGAATGTGGACGGTCAGCAAGCTCGTGACCGCAACGAGCGAATTGAGCACAATGCCCATGATCGATGCCTTTCCTATGTCGGGCGGGTGCCCTGCAGGCAATGTGTGCCGGAGCGTGTTGCACGTACGCAGGTGATTCGCTCATAAGTGTTAGGCACTTGGTCGCTAATCTTTTTTGTATGCAGGTAACCCGTATATCGCCCGCCCTCGGTGGGCTGGTGTCAGGTGTGGACCTTTGCCAGCCTGTATCTGATGCCCTGCGTGATGAAATTTCGGCAAATCTTGTCGAACATCAGGTCTTATTTTTTGAGAATCAACCGCTCACTCCGGTCCAGCACCGAGATCTCGCACAACGGTTTGGAGAATTGCACGTACATCCCATCTACCCCAATTCGGGTGATGCCAAAGAAATCATTGTGCTCGATACAAACGACAAGAATCCGCCAGATAGTGATGAATGGCATACAGACGTGACTTTCATCGAACAACCTCCACTAGGGGCGTTGCTCTCTGCTCGAGTGCTTCCTCCTTTCGGGGGCGACACATTGTGGGCAAGTGGCATCGCTGCGTACGAGGCTCTTTCTGATTCGTTTAAAAATTTCATTCTGACCTTGACAGCAGAACACGACATTGCTGCATCATTCACGATTGAGCGGTATGGCAATTCGCCAGAGACTCGCAAAATGGTCGAGAGTGCGCGAGTTAAAAATCCACCGGTGGTGCATCCAGTTGTTCGAACTCACCCTGTAAGTAAGCAACGCGGAATCTTTGTCAACTATTCATTTACTACGCGAATTATGGAGCTTTCAACCCGCGAGAGTGAAATGGTCCTCAGTTATTTGACATCGCACGTGTCTAAACCTGAGTTCACAGTGAGATGGAAGTGGAAGCCCTACGACCTTGCATTTTGGGACAATCGACTCACGCAACATTATGCAACTGCTGACTACATGCCGCATCGTCGGGTGATGCATCGCGCAACAATCCTTGGTGACAAGCCATTCTTAGAAACAAATACTGCCGATTAACCCAGTGCGTGCTATCTGATCTTTGACTATTTCGTGCGAATTGCTTTCAACACGTTGGCCATTTCAATTGCACCAACTGCTGCTTCTTCGCCCTTGTTTCCTGCACCAGGACCAGAGCGCTCTACTGCTTGTTCAACATTTTCAACAGTGAGCACTGCAAAACCGATTGGCATGCCCGTTTCTAATTGAATTTGGGCAATGGAGTCGGCAACAGGGCCAGCAACGTATTCAAAGTGTGCGGTTTCGCCACGAATAACTGCGCCAAGCGTGACGAGCGTGTCGTAACGGCCGGTGAGTGCCATTGCCTTGGTGGTCACCGGAATTTCGTATGCACCAGGTACCCATGCAATATCAATGTCTGCTTCAGACACGCCATGACTAGCGAGTCCGCGCTTTGCTCCATCGAGCAGTGCGCTGACAATGAATTCGTTGAATCGTGAGCACACAATTCCGACGCGTAGTCCCTTGCCGTCTTGTGATCCTTCAAATGTGGTCATGATGTTCTCCTTATTTTCCTGAAATGTCTGACGAGTCAAATACGTGGCCCATGCGCTCGCGCTTAGTGCGCAAATACGCTTCGTTTTCTGGTGTTGGTTCGATGCTCAGTGGAACACGCTCCACAATGCGCAGGCCGTATCCGGCAATTCCGCCGTATTTGGCTGGGTTGTTCGTCATGAGGCGAAGTTCGCGCGCACCAAGGTCGGCAAGTATTTGTGCGCCAATGCCGTACTCGCGACTGTCTACTGGCAGACCAAGTTCAGTGTTGGCATCAACGGTGTCGAAGCCTTCATCTTGCAACGAATACGCACGAATCTTGTGGCCGATACCAATGCCTCGACCTTCGTGGCCGCGCAGGTACACAACAACACCTTTGCCTGCTTCATCAATTTGTTGCATTGCTGCGGCTAACTGTGGTCCGCAGTCGCAACGCTTGCTGCCGAACACGTCGCCGGTTAAACATTCGCTGTGCACGCGGGTGAGTATCGGCGAACCATCACTGACGTCGCCCTTCACAAATGCAAGATGCTCTATGCCATCAATCGTGCTCTTGTATGCAACGCAGGTGAAGCCACCCCATTCGGTAGGAACAGTTGCAGATCCAACGCGCTCAACAAGGCGTTCATGATGGCGACGGTATTCAACTAGGTCGGCAATTGAGGAGAGCAACAGGTTGTGCTCAGCGCAGAACTTTTTTAGGTCTGGCAAGCGCGACATGGTGCCGTCGTCGTTTTGAATTTCACAAATAATTCCGGCTGGTTGCAAACCTGCAAGTCGAGCAAGGTCTACTGCGGCTTCGGTGTGTCCTGCACGCTTCAGCACTCCGCCTTCGCGTGCACGCAACGGGAAGATGTGCCCTGGTCGCGCAAATGCAGAGTGCGAAACATTTGGGTCGGCAAGGCCACGCAGTGTTGCGGCGCGGTCTGCTGCTGAAATTCCTGTGCTGGTTCCCTCTAATAAGTCAACCGAAATGGTGAAGGCCGTGCGGTGACTTTCGGTGTTGTTATCCACCATGAGGGGGAGTCGAAGGTCATCACAGCGTTCGCCCGACAATGGGGCAACGACAACGCCAGAAGTGTGGCGCACAATGAAGGCGATCTTCTCTGCTGTTGCGAACTGCGCGGCCATGATGAGGTCGCCTTCGTTCTCGCGGTCTTCGTCGTCCACCATGACAATCATTTCGCCACGCGCAATTGCGGCAACGACATCTTCAATTGGTGACATTTCAACCTGTTTGTTGCTCATTTGGGGTCCTTTAGTTGAGATTCGGTTCGAGAATGATTTCAATATCGCCGTCAAGATTGGTGGTTGACACCACGCGTCCGCGCCACATGTCGGCCATGGTTGCTGCTGCTGGGCCTGCAAACACTCCGGCTGCGTTATCGCCACCAGCAATCACCGGTGCAATGTGCATGATGTATTGATTGATCAGACGCTCTCGATGAAAAGATGCTGCAACTCGTGCGCCACCTTCAACAAGCAGTTGTACAACGCCTTCGTTGCCGAGCGTGTCGAGCAAGTCGGTAAGTGAGCCAGTCCATTGCGTGCACGGGTGAACATTTGCTTGCGGATCGATGTTGCCAAGCACAATTCGACGCGGCGATGGTCCGTGCACATCGCGCACAGTGAGCGATGGGTTATCGGCACGAACGGTTCCGGCTCCAACCACAATTGCATCGCTTTCGGCGCGCAGTTGGTGCACGCGCTTGCGTGCAGTTTCACCGGTAATCCATTTGCTCGATCCGTCGGCTGCAGCAATGCGTCCATCAATCGTGCTTGCCATCTTCAACACAACAAATGGTCTGCCAGTTGATCGATGATGTAAATACGGCGCAAGTTGTGCGCGCACATCATGTTCAAGCACGCCAACATCAACTGTCACTCCCGCATTACGCAGTTGTTGTACGCCGCTTCCGGAAACGTTTGCATCGGGATCAAGGGTTCCCACGACAACACGCTTGACACCAGCTTCAATGATCGCTGTGGTGCATGGACCAGTGCGTCCTGTATGACTGCACGGTTCAAGAGTTGAATACAGAGTTGCACCAATTGCATGGTTTCCTGCGGCGCTCAGCGCAACAATTTCTGCGTGCGCATTGCCAGGCTCAAGTGTTGAACCGGTAAACACTTCGCCACTCAGCGAAACAACAACAGCACCAACCCACGGGTTAGGGCGTGAACGCAGGCGAGCATCGTTGGCAGTAGAAACTGCCAAGCGCATGTGCTGTTCGTCGAGTGTGTTCACGTGTGTTGCCCTTTTGTTGTCGCGCAGTTCGCGCCACGTGCAGGGCAGAGCGAAGACGACAAAAGCAACACCGGCATGTGCGAACAGACCGCAAGAAGCGGTACGTGCAAACGCAAGCGCAACCTTCGCCTTCCTGCTCCCATCCGGACTCTGACCGTCGGCCCTGGAATTTCACCAGATCAGCCCCACGATTGCTCGTGAGGGTCGCGGGCTTTCACCGCCGGTAGGGGATTTCACCCAACCCTGCAAGAAGTACTTACATTGCTATGTAGGTAACAGGATATCGGCGTTATTTTGCTTGGCCTCTACGCGAAGTAGCACGATTACACCGCTCAAAATAAGCACGGCGCCAAATAACTGGCGAATACTGAAGCTCTGGTTCAAAAAGAACACGCCGCTGCAGATGGCAACGAGAACTTCCCAAGTTTGAATGACGGCGCTTTTGCTTGCGCCAATGAGGTTCATACCGGCAAAGAAAATTCCCATAGCGCCAATAGTTCCAACAACTCCAATTTCAAGTGCTGGCAGCCAAACGTCTGCAACGAATGGCATGGTCGTCGGCAGACCTGGTGGGTTGAGCAACCAGACCACAACAAAAGAAAATCCAGCGCCGCCAAAAATGAGAATGAGGCCGCTGATTAAGTCGGTTTTTGGCATCGACGCAGCTGCAAGAACGGAATAGATGGCGTATGCAAATGCTCCGAACACGATGATGGCAACACCTTTTGCTTGACCACCAGACAATTTGCTTGCGCTTAATGCAACGCCAAGCAAAGTGATGGCGAGGCACGGCCAAATGATTTTTGGTGGCACGTGTCGAAAAAACACCCAACCGAATATCACAACCAGAATTGGGTAGAAGTAGAACAGCACCATTGCGAGTCCACTTGGCAAATAATCAAATGCGGTAAACATGCAAATGCTGTTCGAGTACAAACCGATTGCGCCAAGTAGAAACAGTTTTAGGCTGAGCTTTTTCGTCGGCCATTTGCCGAGTCCTGTTGTGAACATTCGATAAACGAGTAGCACAACGACAGCAATGATGTATCGCGAGCACATCAGTCCAAAAGAATCAGCACCATGATCTGTTGCGTGATATACGAAAATTGGTGTGATGCCGTACAGCGTTGCGCTGATGAGTCCAAACAGAACTCCAAGGACTCCACGGTTTTTCAACACATGGAAAAACTAGTCGCTTTGGTTAAGGCTTAATGCCTGCGGCAGTGTCGTGTTCACGGTCACGAGCCATCACACTGCGTGCAATTCGTATTCCGATGAATGCCATGCCGGCAATTAAAATTCCAAACACCGCAATCTGCATTGGACCACCACGATCTCCTGACAGCACTGGCTTCGTTCCACATCCTGGTTTTTGGTACAGACCAACGCAAGCGCTGTAATCCATTCCGTTTAACAAGTCGGGAATGGTGGTGTCGCTTGTTGGTGCAATTGGCTGGGTGGTGTCTGAACTCACCTGTGTATCGTCACACCTCTTGGGCTCAATTGCCAGTCCTCAACTAAGGTCATGTGTCTCTATGGCTTCCGAATCCACACCGCAGCCCACGGTTTTGGTGGTTGATTTCGGTGCCCAATACGCCCAGTTGATTGCTCGTCGAGTGCGCGAGGCGCAGGTGTATTCGGAAATCGTGCCGCATCGCATTACGGCCAAAGAAATACTTGCACGTAAGCCAATTGGCATCATTTTGTCGGGCGGCCCAGCCAGCGTTCACGTTGAAGGCGCACCGCTGCTTGACCCCGAGATTTACGAATTGGGCATTCCAATTTTGGGCATTTGCTATGGCTGCCAGCTCATTGCCCAGCAACTAGGTGGGGAAGTTGCTCGCGGTGGTCGAGGCGAATATGGGCGAACTGCCTTGCAGCGAATTGAAGGCTCAACATCGCAGTTACATCACGATGCAATTCCGGCCCAACTCAGTGTGTGGATGAGTCATTTCGATGCAGTGTCGGTATTGCCAAGTGGGTTCGTTGCCACAGCGAGTACACCCGATGCACCGATGGCAATTATTGAAAGTCCTACGCGGAAAATTTGGGGAGTGCAGTATCACCCAGAAGTTGGGCACACCGAGCACGGTCAAGATCTGTTGGAACAGTTCTTGTATCGACTTGTTGGTGCAGAGCGATCGTGGACCATGTCATCAATCGTCGATGATCAAGTTGCCGCAATTCGCGAACTCGTAGGCAAAGAGCGTGTGATCTGTGGGTTGTCTGGCGGAGTGGATTCAGCCGTTGCTGCAGCACTCGTGCATAAAGCAATCGGGAATCAACTCACATGTGTCTATGTAGACATTGGGCTCATGCGCAAGAACGAAAGCGCACAAGTTGTTGAAACGTTTAAGCGCAACATGGGCATCGAACTTATTCACGTAGATGCTGGTGCGCGTTTCTTCGAAAAACTGAAGGGCATTACTGAACCAGAAGCGAAACGCAAAGCAATTGGTGAAACCTTCGTTCGTATTTTTGAAGAACACACCGGCGGCATTACCGACGCAAAGTTTTTAGTTCAGGGAACTTTGTATCCCGACGTCATTGAAAGTGGTGGTGTTGACGGAACCGCAAGTGTGATTAAGAGCCATCACAATGTTGGTGGACTTCCAGACGACATGACGTTGAAGTTGTGTGAACCGTTGCGCACCTTGTTTAAAGATGAAGTGCGCAAGGTAGGAACTGAACTGGGATTGCCAGATGAGATTGTGTGGCGTCAGCCGTTCCCAGGGCCAGGTCTTGGAGTGCGCATCATTGGTGAAGTAACTCCAGACAAGGTCGCGATTTTGCAAGAAGCAGATGCAATTGTTCGCGAAGAAGTGAAACTCGCGGGGCTAGAGCGCGAAATTTGGCAAGCGTTTGCAGTGCTTGCAGATATTCGTTCAGTTGGTGTGATGGGCGATGAGCGCACATATGGTCGGCCAATCATCATTCGCGCGGTAACCAGTGAAGACGCGATGACTGCAGACTGGGCGCGATTGCCTTACGAGTTGCTCGAGAAAATGTCCTCGCGAATCATTAATGAAGTGAAAGGTATTAACCGAGTGGTGTACGACGTGACGTCGAAACCACCAGGAACTATTGAGTGGGAATAGCCCTATTTGTTGGGCTTTTCGCTGAATGACATCAAACCGTAACTATCGGTAGGATTATCCCATCATGATCCGTGACGCCATTGGGCGTGTACGTCGAAGCGCACCAGCATTGGTGGCCATCATCCTCTCCACTTCGGTGGCTGTGGGTTACCCCGTTGCGCCCGTCAATGCGCTGGGCCATTTGCCTGCAAACGGGTCGTCAAACGATGAGCAGCAACGAGTCAATCAGATCATTGCCGAACTTGATCGCATCGGTGAGCAGATTGACGCACTCGGCGAAGACTATGCACTCGCAACAAACGACATGGAAGACATTGCCGTTGAAATTAAAAACACCGAAAAGCGAATTGCAGAAAAAGAAGTTGAACTTTCAACAATGCAGGCAGAGTTGAAACAACTTGCGTTGAAAGCGTTTACGCATGGTGGTTTGTCAAGCGGGCTTTCAAGCATTCTTGGTTCAACGAGTTCACTCAGCGATATTGTTCGCAAAAAGTATTTGACAGGTGTCGCACTGAACACAGGTGTTGGAAACACTGACGCGTTGCAGGGCGTGATTGACGATTTGGCAAAAGAGCGCGCAACTTTAGAAAAGCAAAAGAAGAAAGCTGAAGCAGCTGCTGATTATGCGGCAGCAAAGTTGGATAAGGCTGAAGCACTTGCAAGTCAGTACGAACAAATGCAGTCACAAGCGGAAAAAGATTTAGGTTCAGCTTTGAGGTCGGAGCGTCAACGTCGAGAGGCCGCTGCATTAGATGCAGCTCAAGCAGAAGCTGCAAAATTTAAGGGCTCGAAATATGCCAACGTTGCGCCGGCTTCATCAAAGGCTGGAGCAGCGATTCGTGCAGCACTTTCGCAGCTGGGCGTTCGCTATCGATTCGGTTCAAAGTCGCCGGGAAACTCCTTTGACTGTTCTGGTCTGACATCGTGGGCATGGGGAGTAGCGGGGGTGGGAATTCCACGCACATCGCGCACGCAGTACGCAGGTCTGAATCGCATTCCGATGGCGGCCATTCAGCCTGGGGACTTGATTTTTAGCGGATATCCAATTCACCACGTGGCTATGTATTTGGGTAACGGTCAGATGGTGCATGCTCCACGAACAGGCGATGTTGTAAAGGTGAGCGCCGTGTACTGGTCAAAAGTTGTTGGCGTAGTTCGACCAAGATAGGAATTATGACGATGAGCATTCCAGGCTGGGACCATTCAACGTTCACTCATGATGAAGTAACGCACGAGACGTATCGCAAGGGCAGTGGCCCAGCGGTTGTAGTGGTGCATGAAATTCCAGGCATCACACCAAAAGTTTTGGAGTTTGCAGAACGTGTAGTTGCACAGGGATTCACCGTGGTCATGCCACTCCTCGTTGGCGAAGTGGGACGCGAACCATCTGGTGGTTACATCGCTTCTTCAATGAGCAAAATTTGTATTTCACGCGAGTTCACCACCATGGCAATGCACAAAACATCGCCAATCATTTCGTGGCTACGCGCACTTGCGCAGCAAATTCATAGTGAAGTTGGTGGCGTTGGTGTTGGCGCAGTGGGTATGTGTTTCAGTGGCGGTTTCGCGCTTGGAATGATGGTTGACGACATCATGGTTGCGCCTGTTTTATCGCAACCGTCGATGCCGTTTGCAGTTGGCGCACATCGCTCTGCAGATCTCAACCTCAGCCCAAGCGATGAAGCGCGAATTGTTGAGCGTGCGCAAGCTGGATGTCAGGTTTTGGGCCTGCGTTTTACGGGCGACAAGTTGGTTGGCACACGTTTTGATTCGTTGCGCAAACTTCTTGGCGATGCTTTTGTTGCTGTGGAGTTTGAGTCGTCAACGAAGCAGGATCACTCTGTGCTTACGGAACAAATTCAGGAAGAGGGAGTTGCGCGAGTCTTAGAATTTTTGAAATTGAAATTACTGAAGTAATTACTTTTCAATTTTCACCACAAAGCGTGGGTCTCGGAAACTCTTCAAACACTGCAACGCTTTGCTTGCGGTAGTGCACTCGGTAACAATGTGGCGAGCGAGTTTTCCCTTTGCCGCTTTGGCGTCGTGCCCACCAGCTTTTCCGGTTTTTTCGTTTAGCCCAACGACAAAGTATTCGCCAAGCAATTCGGTGTCCAGAGTGAATGCGGCGCGATGCTCTTGAGGAAGTAAGTCAATGACTACCGAACCTTTGAAGGCCTTATTCAGAGTTTCTGACAACGAGTCGTGCCACCACTTGGACAGCAAGCCAAATGGTGCAAATCGGGCGCCCATCTTGAGTCGGTAATCGGGCACTGGGTCTGCCGCGCTGACTGCTCCAAGTAGTCCGGAAATTACGACGATGCTGCTCAGTGCGCGAGTTCGCTGCGTCGAAGTGAGCGATGCAATGTCGAGGTGATCCCACACCACGCCCGTGTATCGCTCGTGTGCGGCAAGTGTTGGAGAACCCCGTAGCGATGAATTCGCATCCTTGGCTCGCGCGAGATGGGCCTTGCTCACACCAAGGAGTTTTTCGTCACCACCTTTCACTTTTTTCAATTGATCCACAAGTTCGCTTCGTTGAGCGGCAAGTTGCTTTCCAAAAGTGCCAGATGTTTCGCGCCATTTAGCCGTCGCAGATCCACCTTCTGCTTTGCCCTCCGAGGGCGGTAACAAAATAAACAGTGATGCCACGACACGAAAGTCTGCCTTACCCATGAGTATCCTTTTGGCATGGCAACCGTAAAACCAGTACAAAGTTGGGAAACCGACTGGGATCACGCCGATCCGGCATACAACCAGAACGCTCACCAAATTTGGGACCAGTTGCGCGGAACTTGCCCGGTAGCCCACACCGATCGCTACGGCGGTGCATGGTTGCCAGTAACTCATGCCGATGTCTCGGCAGTCGCACGTGATACCGACCATTTTTCGTCCGAAGGTGCAGTGCTATCAAATAAGCCACCTCGCGAAGAGTGGATCTCGATGGCACCTATTGGCGGCGCACCACCGATTACGTCCGATCCTCCGTTTCACGCAGACGCACGACGTCTCTTGCTTCCTGCATTTAGCCCGCAAGTTGTTGCCGAATGGGAACCAGAAATTCGCCGCTTGTGCAATGACCTCATCGACAACATGGGCGACATCGAAACGGTTGATGCTGCAGTGCAATATGCACAGAACATTCCTGTGTACGTCATTGCACGCATGCTTGGTCTGCCGTTAGAAGACAGCGACTATTTCCGCGAAACCGTTCACATGGTGCTTGAAGAAATTGGCGCCGAGTTCGGAGAGCGTCAAGGGGCTTTCGAAAAACTTGATGCGTATTTGGGAATGCATGTGCGTGATCACATCGAAAACCCTAAAGATGACCTCATCGGCTTTTTGCTGAATGCAAAAATTTACGATCAGCCGCTTTCACCAGAACACGTTGTTGGAACCATCATTTTGCTTATGGTCGCCGGCATCGACACCACATGGAGCTCGATTGGCTCTTCCATTTGGCACCTTGCACAACACCCATCCGACTTGCAGCGAATGGTGAACGAACCAGAGTTGTTGCCAACAGCAATCGAAGAACTGTTGCGCATGTATGCACCGGTCACCATGGCGCGCATTGTTAGCCAAGATGCCGAAATTGGTGGTTGCCCTGTGAAGCGTGGCGACTCGGTGTTGCTTCCTTTCCCAGCCGCTAACCGCGATCCTGAAGTATTCCCTGATGCTGACAAAGTGATTATCGATCGCGAAGAAAATCGTCACGTCGCTTTTGGTCTTGGTATCCATCGTTGCCTTGGCTCAAACCTCGCTCGTCTCGAGCTCCGTGTTGCGGTTGAAGTGTTCATTCAGCGCTTCCCGAAGTTCGAACTCGCAGAACCAAGTGCAGTTACTTGGAGCCTTGGTCAAGTTCGTGGTCCGCGTAAATTGCCAGTACGAATTACGCAACGCGCATAATTCGTGTCGCATTCGCAGCCGCCATCCAGCATTGATCTGGATGCGTTAAATCCAGATCAGCGCGATGCAGTGCTGCATCCAACAGGCCCATTACTTGTTGTCGCGGGTGCAGGCTCGGGCAAAACTCGAGTGCTTACGCAACGCATTGCGTATCTCATTGCTAATGGCGCACACCCCATGCATATTTTGGCCATTACGTTCACCAACAAAGCTGCACAGGAAATGCGCGATCGCGTACAAGCACTTGTTGGTCCTGTTGCCAAGCAAATGTGGGTCAGCACGTTTCACTCGGCATGTGTTCGCATTCTGCGTGCTCAGGCAGATCACTTGGGGTATCCAAAAACGTTTTCTATTTACGACCAGTCCGACGCACAACGTCTCGTTGGCTATTGCATTCGCGACTTAGGCCTCGACCCAAAGCGATACAGCGCTCGGGGAGTGCAGGCACGCATCAGTTTGTGGAAGAACGAACTGGTCATTCCACACGATGCGGCGCAGCAAGTGAACAACACCATCGACCAGAAATACGTCGATGTGTATCGCGAATATCAGAAGCGCCTAGAGCGTGCCGGAGCAATGGACTTCGACGATTTGCTCACCAATGTGGTGCGCTTATTCCGTCAACACCCCGACGTGCTGCGCGTGTATCAGGAGCGCTTTAAGCACATTCTCATTGACGAGTATCAAGACACCAATATGGCGCAAAACGCCATTGTGGTCATGCTCGGTTCATTGCATCACAACGTGTGTGTTGTAGGTGACTCCGACCAAAGTGTGTATCGCTTCCGTGGAGCAGACTTCCGCAACATCTTGGAATTCGAAAATGCATTCCCTGAAGTGACCACTGTGGTGCTTGCACAGAATTACCGAAGCACACAAACCATCCTGGATGCAGCGAATGCAGTCATCACCAACAATGCGGGACGCAAACCAAAAGACTTGTGGACCGATCAGGGCAAAGGCGAAAAGATTGTTCGCTACTTCGCCAACGACGAATTCGATGAAGCCAAGTGGGTCATTGCCCGTTTGAAAGAACTGCACGACCAGGAGCATCGCAAGTGGAGCGATCTTGCGGTGTTCTATCGCACCAATGCGCAGAGCCGTGTGCTTGAAGAATCGTTAACTCATGGCGGAGTTCCCTACAAAGTGGTGGGCGGAACCAAGTTCTACGATCGCCGTGAAGTGAAAGACGCACTTGCGTATTTGCGCCTTGCGTCTAACCCACTTGACGAAGTGAGCATTAAACGCGTGCTGAATGTGCCTAAACGCGGCATTGGCGACACCACCGTCACAAAAGTTGATGCATATGCCAACGAAGCGAGCATCTCGTTCGCGCTTGCTCTGCGCCGTGCAACCGAAGCAGGAGTGGGGGCAGCTGGTGTGCGTGGAATTAACACGTTCATGCAACTGCTCGATGAGTGTCAAGCCATGTTGGAAGAAGGGCCTGGTCCGGTGTTGCGCCACGCAATGGAGCGAAGTGGTTATCTTGCCGAACTTGTTGCTGAAGACACTGTTGAATCTGCTGGTCGCGAAGAAAACGTGCAAGAACTCATTGGTGTAGCCAGCGAGTTTATGCAGGTAGACGAATTCCTCGAACAAGTTGCACTCGTTGCCGACACCGATCAAATTGATTCAGAGAATCACGTCACTCTGATGACTCTGCACTCGGCAAAAGGTCTTGAATTTCCTGTTGTGTTTATTGTTGGCGTTGAAGAAGGAATATTCCCGCACAACCGTGCACTGACCGACCCAGTGGAGTTAGAAGAAGAGCGCAGGCTTGCGTACGTGGGCATCACCCGTGCAAAAGAACGCCTGGTACTCAGTCATGCCTGGAGCAGAAGCTTGTTTGGCAACACCAACTACAACCCGCCATCGCGCTTTCTTGCCGAAATTCCAGAAGAACTCATTGAACGCGAAGGCAATACCGATTCTGGTGCCGATTCACAGCGTTATAGCTATCGATCACAAGCCGACCGTGGCTACGCGCCAACAACGAGACTGTCGCGAACCGGCCCAAGTGTTACTCCGGTATCAAGTGCGCACATGCAAACTGAAAATCATGGTCTGCGCATAGGTGATGAAATTGTTCATCCAACGTTTGGTGAAGGAATCATCATCAACATTCGTGGCCAAGGTGAAAAAGCAGAAGCAGCAATTCGCTTTCGCTTAGTTGGCGAGAAGCATCTCTCGCTTGCGTGGGCACCGCTCAAAAAATCTGGGCAATAAATTCGTTACGGCGTTACGGGGTTCATCGTTCCCCGTAAGTCAATGAGCAACGTGGTCCTGTTTTCAACGATTGGCCGAACATCGGTTGGAGCTGTCAATTGGTCAACGGTCAGCGTGCGACCATCGCAATCGGTGAAGGTGTGAGTCTTTTGAATTTGTGTGACAAGACATTCAGGAGATTTATCTGCGGGGTAGGCGTAATACACCTGCCAACCTTTTGCCACGTCGGTGCCGTTGTGTTCGATCACGATTGATCGCTTGCCCTCTGGGTCACGAAGGTCTGGGTACAGCACCGGTCCGTTCTCGTCTATCGATTTGGCGATGTCTGCGACCTGTCCAACCACGAATGTTCGATCACCGGGCACGGTTGTCGACTCGGCCTTGTTCGTGACCAATGTCGCCATCAACCACGTCAACCCAAATAGCGCTGCGAAAAATGCGATGCCCCCGACTATTGGTAATACCGCACGGGTAAAGGGCGAACTGGACCAACGTGGCATGTCTCAAGTGTTGCCGATGTGGCTTGGCGGTACCTACTTCTTGGGCCGAACCGCGGGTTGGTATCGGTCACGTCGAAGGGCGTAGGGTTCTGTAGTCGTGAAACGTCCTTACCGCGTTGTAGTGGCCAAGCCTGGCCTAGATGGCCATGATCGAGGCGCCAAAACCATCACTCGTGCTTTGCGCGACCATGGTTTTGAAGTGATCTATACGGGCCTGCATCAGTTGCCAGAACAAATTGCAGAAACTGCTCTGCAAGAAGACGTAGACGCAGTTGGACTGTCGTTGTTGTCTGGTGCGCATCTCACATTGTTTCCACGCGTGATGGAAGAACTCCGCTCGCGCAACCTTGGCGACGTATTGGTTTTTGGTGGGGGAGTAATTCCTGATGCTGATGCGCGCGAGTTGCGTAATCAAGGCGTTGGCGAAATCTTTGGCCCCGGTTCATCATTGAAAGACATCGCAAGTTGGCTCGAGCAAGCGCTCGATGCCCGTGAGCAATAATAAGAAAGAAGCACATGGATCTTTTTGAGTATCAAGGCAAACAATATTTTGCTAAGTACAACATTCCCGTTTCAGCTGGTGGTGTTGCACACACGGTTGATGAAGCAGTTGTAGAAGCAGAGAAGGCTCTATACCCAGTTGTCGTGAAAGCCCAGGTGCAAGTGGGTGGACGTGGCAAGGCCGGCGGAATCAAGTTGGCAACAAATGCAGACGAAGTTCGTTTGCATGCAGGAAACATTTTGGGCATGGACATTAAGGGCCATGTTGTGAAGCGTGTATGGATCGAGCACGCGTCAGATATCGCCGAAGAGTATTACGCGTCGTTCACACTTGATCGTGCCGCAAAACAACACCTACTCATGTTGTCCGCACAAGGTGGAGTTGAAATTGAAGATGTCGCGGCCAAGGATCCAACTGCAATCGTGAAGTTGCACATCAATCCAATTAATGGTTTGTCGCTTGCAACTGCACGTCAAGCATCGGTTGATGCCAAGATTCCCGAGAAAGCACTTGATGGTGTTGCCGACATGTTGGTGAAGTTGTACGAATGCTTCACCAAGGGCGATTGCGACCTCGCAGAAATTAACCCGTTGATTTTGAAGCCAACAGGCGAAGTGCATGCACTCGATGCCAAGGTCAGTCTTGATAGCAATGCAGCCTTCCGCCACCCTGAGTGGGAAGAGTATGCAGCAACCGAAGAACTCGATGCTCGCGAACAATTGGCCCGTGAAAAGAACCTGCAGTACATCGGTCTCGATGGAACAGTGGGAATCATTGCTAATGGCGCTGGCCTTGCAATGAGCACCTTGGACGTGGTGAATCAAGTTGGCGGCAGTGCAGCGAACTTCCTCGATATCGGTGGCGGCGCAAACGCCGAACTGATGACGGCAGCTCTTGAAGTGATTAACTCCGATGCCAAAGTAAAGAGTATTTTCATCAACATTTTCGGCGGCATTACCCGTGGCGAAGAAGTTGCCAAGGGAATTGTTGAAGCAGTGAAGCGCGTAACGCTTCGTGCGCCAATAGTTATTCGCCTCGATGGCACGAATGCCGAAGAGGGCCGCAAGATCCTTGCTGAGGCAGGTATTCCAGATTCACAGCTCACCAGTCGACCAACCATGCTCGAAGCTGCTCGCGCAGCTGTCGCGTTGGCTAAGTAAGGGAACGTCATGGCAATTTTCGTAGATCAACACACCAAGGTCATTGTCCAAGGTTTAACTGGCGGACAAGGACGTTTCCACGGCTTGCGTAACAAGGCATACGGCACTCAAGTTGTGGGTGGAGTAACTCCTGGAAAAGCAGGGCAAGACGTTGAAGGAATTCCTGTTTTCGATTCAGTTGAAGATGCAGTGAAGGCAACGGGTGCAACCGCCTCGTTTATTGCAGTGCCGCCGAAAGCAGCACCAGCAGCAATTCTTGAAGCAGCTCGCGCCGGCATCGGATTTGTGGTGTGCATCACCGAAGGAATTCCAGCGCAAGACGAGGCGCGCGTGTTCGCAACATTGCAGCGCGACTTTCCTGCAACGCGATTGCTCGGACCAAACTGCCCAGGAATTATTAGTCCGGGTAAATGCAACATCGGAATTACTGCTGGAGAAATTGCGCAGTTACCAACCGCATCTGGTCCAAACGTTGGCATTGTGTCGCGTTCTGGAACACTCACATATCAGGCGCTGTACGAATTGAAGCAACAGGGAATTGGCGTCAGCACGTGTGTTGGAATCGGTGGCGACCCAGTACCTGGAACATCGTTTGTCGATTGCTTGGCAGAGTTTCAAGCAGACCCAGAAACACACGCCATCATCATGATTGGTGAAATTGGTGGATCAGCCGAAGAAGAAGCTGCTGAATTCATTACCAACCACGTGACCAAGCCAATGAGTGCGTACATCGCAGGAGTAACTGCACCAGCAGGTAAGAAAATGGGCCATGCTGGCGCGATTGTGTCTGGCGGCAAGGGAACTGCTCAAGGGAAAATGGATGCATTGCGGATGGCCGGAGTCAAGATTGGGCTTAACCCAACCGAAGCTGGCTCGCTGATGGCCGAAATTGTAAATAACCTTCGTTAAGTGAATCGCCCCCAGCAATCCATTTCATATTTGCCCGGCCTTGATGGGCTGCGCGCAATTGCGGTGTTGGCAGTGGTGGTCTACCACGCAAATAAGAATTGGCTACATGGAGGTTTTCTCGGTGTAGAAGTGTTCTTCGTTATCAGCGGATACTTAATCACGCTGTTGTTGCTCACTGAATCTGAGCAGAGCGGAAGCATCAATTTCCGCGCATTCTGGATGCGTCGGGCGCGTCGTTTATTGCCGGCACTGTGGACGTTGCTCCTGGGAGTAACTATTTATTGCTCACTTTTTGAGCGCGCTGAATTGGGAAAACTTCGCGGCGATGTTGTTGCCGCGTTCATCTATATATTTAATTGGTTCAAAATCTGGGCTCGTGCTTCGTATTTTGATGCAAGTGCTCTCGATCCGCTTCGACATTTGTGGTCACTTGCGGTTGAAGAACAGTTCTATTTGGTGTGGCCGGTGCTCATTGCAGTGGTGTTGAAGAAGTACGGCCGTAGGCCAGCAAAATTGGGCGTTATCTTCCTGGGCATTTCGGTTGCCATTGCCATGTATGTTGCAACGACATATGCCCCCGGCGTTCGAGGAACGCCAATTGAAACGCCAGAGCAATACATCTCGTTATTTGGCCACGCCGTTTCGCGTCTCGACTTCCTCTTCCTCGGAACCATTGGTCGCTCTGGAGGTCTGTTTCTCGGAGCAGCATTGGCGTTCTGGTTCCGACCATCAATGTTTACTGGCTCGAATAATTCCAATGACCGTCACGTAGTTTCAGCCTTTGCCGTTGCGGGAATGGCCGGACTTGCTTACTTGATGTGGACATTCCACGATGTGGTGTTTGTCGCAGAAACCGGCGGCATTCGTGGTTATGACCCGCTGTTTCAAGGTGGGTTCTTACTTGTGGGCGTTGCAACGTGTGCGATTATCACTGCTGCAGTTCATCCACAGTCGTTTGTGGGCAATGCAGTGTTGGGTAATCCTGTATTCACCTACATCGGTCGACGTTCATACGGCCTGTACCTGTTCCATTGGCCAGTGTTTCAGTTGTACCGCAAGGTTGCGAGCAACTATTTAACTCTTCCGCAATTCATTGTGCTGTTCATCGTCATTTTGGTGCTCACCGAATTGTCTTACCGATTTATTGAAATGCCGGTCCGCGAAGGTCGACTTGGCGAAGCATGGCATAAATTGCGATTCCCACGAACCGATGCAGACACCGAACGACGCAACAAAGTATTTGCTCTCGGCGTAGTTGCAGCCGTGCTTCCTGTGTTTTCAATTGTGAGTTTGGCAATTGGAACTGGACAAGGAAAAATCGCTGAAAGCATCAAGAGCGGAGAAGGTGCAGTGCAGAACCTGCTCGGAACAACCGTTGCGCCAGACCCGAATGCAACAACGATTCCAGGAACTCAGACCACCACGCTTGATGGGCAACAGATTCCCATCCTTGCCATTGGCGACTCTGTGATGTTGGGAGCAGCGCAAATCCTGACTGATCGCGGCATCACTGTTGACGCATTAAAGAGCCGCCCATTTAGGCAGGCATTAGAAATTGCAAATTATGTCAAGTCCATTAATCGTCTTGGTGAGTTCGTGATTATTCACCTAGGAACGAATAACTATGTCGACCAGAAAACGTTGGACGAGATTATGGTTCCGTTGAAGGACGTGGACTTGGTGTTATTGCTTACAGCACACGTTCCTACGAGGGCGTGGCAAGACCCGAATAACGCCCTCGTTCGCGCAATGCCAAATGAGTATGGAAATGTGAAGGTGTTGGATTGGTATCAAATTGCCGAGCAACACCCGGAATATCTCTACGGCGACAAAGTTCACTTAAATAATGAGGGCCAAAAGGTCTACGCAGATCTCATCATGCAAGCAATAGGGAAGTAAGGTTTTCGCCATGACAACACCAGTTCGAATCGCAATTACCGGCGCAGCCGGACAAATCGGTTACAGCCTGTTATTCCGCATTGCCTCAGGCGCAATGCTTGGGCCCGA
>CANIHL010000024.1 GCA_947467375.1 Acidimicrobiaceae bacterium
ATTGTTCCTCTGTTCCACGTAACTGGTTGTGTTCCGGTGATGATGAGTTGTTTCGTTGCTGGATTGAAATTGGCAATCATGTACAAGTGGGATGCTGAAAAGGCACTTGAAATGATTGAGCGCGAAAAGATCACCAACTTCGTTGGCGTGCCAACACAAAGCTGGGACTTGGTGAACTCGCCAGCGTTCGAAAAATACGACACATCAAGCTTGCGCGCAGTAGGCGGCGGTGGAGCTCCTTCGCCAACATCGCTCGTTGGCAAAGTGAATGACAAAGTGAAAAACGGCAACCCACAATTGGGTTACGGCATGACCGAGACCAATGCATTTGGGCCAGCAATTACGGGCTCCGATTACTTGTCACACCCAACCAGCACGGGTCGCGCTACATGGCCAATGATTGTTGAAGTTCGCGACGAAAACTTGAAGCCAGTGCCAACTGGGCAGTCAGGTGAAATTTGGTTCTTCGGTCCAATGCTGATTCGTGGTTATTGGAATCGTCCAGACGCAACAGCAGAAACCATTGTTGATGGTTGGTTGCGCTCAGGAGACTTGGGTCGCCTAGATGCAGACGGATACGTATACGTAGAAGATCGCGTGAAGGACATGATTCTTCGCGCTGGTGAAAACGTGTACGGCGCCGAAGTGGAAAGCGCAATTTACGAACATCCTGCTGTGCACGAAGCAGCAGTGTTTGGTGTGCCACACGAGCGTTTGGGCGAAGAAGTAGGAGTTGCCATTTTGGTGAATGACGGCATGACCTTGACTCCAGAAGAGCTGTGGGCATTCCTCGACGTGAAGATTGCAAAGTTCAAGATTCCTACTCAGGTAGTCATCATGAATGAGCCTCTTCCACGCAATGCGGCTGGCAAGTTCTTGAAGCGCGAACTGCAACAAAAAGTAGTGAAGGGCGAACTGAAGGCTTCAGTTCGCTAATTACTACTGCTCTTCGGGCGGTCGAACGTGGCGAAACTGCCACAACAACAACAAGTCATAGGTAATTTTCAGTGCTGCACAAATGAGCAGTGGCCATGCAAAGTTGGATTGATCGAGCATCCATCCAGCAGCAATTGGCGGAAGTGCTGAAGCCAGACTGCGCGGAACATTGGTAATGCTGGCAGCGGCTGCTCGCTCGCGTGGTGACACTACGGCCATTACGTAACTGGTGCGTACTGGCACGTCCATTTGTGAGAGCAAGCCGCGCGCAATAAACAACGTCATTGCGACCCACACATTTGGTGCGAGTACCACTCCAATCAATAACACGCTGGCGGGAATATGCGTGAACACCATGGTGCGCACTAATCCAATGCGTTGAGAAATTTTTACGGCAAGTAGCGAAGAAACTGCAGACAGCATTCCTGCGGCGAAAAAGATCATTCCTAGATTGGCGCTTGAGAGTTCGAATCGGCGATACACCCACAACGCAAAAATTGCTTGAGTGGCAAAACCTCCACCAAATGAATCCAAACTGAACAGCGCCGCAAGTTTGTACACGATGCGCTTCGACTCGCCAAGTGCTCGGTCGGCTTTTGTTGGGGTATCTCGCGATACAAGAGAAAGTCGCGAATACATGGTGAGCACAACAAGGCCCGCAATTCCATACAGCACGAAACTTGCGCGGTGCCCGAAGTCGACTGTTTGATGTTGCGAAGTTGCGATCCATACGGGAATGCCTGCGCTTAATGCACCGAGTGATCCAACGAGTGATCCCGACAAGTTGTACACGGCAAACACCGAGGTGCGTTCGCTGTCTTGAATGCTTGATGACAACAGCGATTGCTCGAGTGGAAGGAACACGCTCACATCGCCCGCGCTTGGGTTCATGGTTCCCACAGCGGCAATCACAAGCAGAAGTGCAAACGACGATGTCGCGCCGAATGCAAGACCGGTGACGATCATGAGTAGCGAAGACATGGAGAGCAATCGGGCAGGGGAGAAGCGATGGGCAAATACGCCTACCGACAAGGTGAGGGCTGCAGACCCAAGTAGTGAAGCCGTGACAACTGCCCCAATCTGGGTACCGCTAAAGCCAAGGTGCAACAGGAATGCAGGCAAGATGACATAGGCGATGCCGTCTACGAACCCGCGAACGGCTCTGGTGCCAATGAGGAGGCGTGCATCGAGGTGGGTTTTACGCGTAATTGATAGCGGGCCCATATGAGCACCGTACTGGGTGAGCAACTAGAGTTTCCCCACGTGCCACCTATCGACATCACCCGTGGCGACGGGGTTCGCTACGACGTCGTAGCAATTGGCAATGCCTTGGTCGATGTGATCGCCGCAGTTCCCGATGAATTCTTGGTGAACGAAGATGTCGTCAAAGGCTCAATGACGCTTGTTGATGCAGATCGTTCTGCGCACCTGTATTCACGTATTAGTAACCCAACGCAAACCAGTGGTGGTTCTGCTTCGAACACTGCTTACGGACTTGCAAGTCTGGGCGGACGAGCAGGCTTCATTGGAAAAATTGCCCATGATGAACTTGGCAAAGTCTTTAGTGACGACATGGACAAAGTTTGCGTGGGCTTTCACCCAGGAACAAACGGTTCTACCGAACCAACGGGTCGTTGCATCATTGCGGTAACACCTGATGGTCAGCGCAGCATGAGCACCTTTCTCGGTGCCGCTTCCTTGCTAGAACCAGCAGATATTTCGCGCGAAGCAGTGCAGTCTGGCGCAGTGTTATTCCTCGAAGGTTATTTGTTTGACCGTGATGATGCTAAAGCCGCGTTCAAAGTTGCCTCGAAGTATGCGCACGAGGCTGGACGCAAGGTTTCACTTACGTTGTCCGACTCGTTCTGTGTAGATCGCCACCGTGAAGACTTCCTTGATCTCATTTTGAATGACATTGACGTGTTGTTCTGCAACGAATTCGAGCTGCAATCGCTGTATCAAACTTCGTACGAAGAAGCATTAGAGCAATTGCGTAACGATTGTGAATTTGGCGCTGTCACTCGTGACAAGCGTGGCTCGGTTGTCATTAATGGTCACGACTTGGTGCACATTGAACCAGAACCTGTGGAGCGCGTTGTTGACGCAACTGGTGCAGGTGACCAATACGCAGCCGGATTCTTGTACGGCTTCACGCGCGGCATGGCCATTGAGCATTGTGGTCGACTTGGATCAATGTCGGCATCGGAAGTAATTACGCACGTTGGCCCGCGTCCGCTCGTGCAACTCAGCACGCTCATTCCAGAACATCTACGCTCGTAGTTATGGCTAGCAACGATCACGAAAACCTCACGGTTTTAGGTACAACAGTTCGCACTCCAATCGACCACGTTGAAGTATTTCCTGCTCCTGCAGATGTCACGTTGGTTCGTTTCACTAGCGACGAGGTGTCATCAATTTGCCCCGTAACCGCTCAGCCAGACGTGGCAACTGTGGTTATTGAATACAGCCCCGACAAGTTCTGTATCGAGTCGAAGTCGTTAAAGCTGTACCTCTGGCGCTTCCGCAACATGGCGGTGTTCGCAGAAGCACTGGCTGCAGAAATTGCCAACGAAGTCATGGTCACGGTGAAGCCGAACTGGGTGAAAGTGCAACTTACGCAACACCCACGCGGTGGAATTGAAGTGCACGCAGTTGCCGAACGCAACCGCTAATTAGTTTTCGTCGGCAGGAACAAACGCAAGTTTCAGATCGCCGAGCTTCACCAATGTTGAAGCAACCCATGCTCCGAGTACGCCGAAGTGTTCGTCCAAAACTTTGCTTGCTCCGTCGATCAGCGTTTCCTCAGCCAGTTCGTATTGGCCTTCGTAGGTAATTTCTAGAGCGAAGTCGGCATTGCGCTCGCCATGAGTTGGATGGCTGATTTCAATCGTGATGTTGTCGCGCTCTAATTGCTCGGCACCAATAGCGGGGCTGTGCGGTGAGGCAATGTTGTCAACAACTGAAGGGGCTGGCTGCTCGGCCAAGCGTTGAATGCGAAACACCACTTCAATTTCAATGGCCGGCTGTTGATCGATCTCTTCTTCGATGTACCACTGCCGATAGGTAGCCTGACTCCAACTTGGCCAATTCAGCGTGATGTGCGCAACAACTCGGGGAGGCAAGCCTTCGCCCGGAAGTCCGTAGGTGGTTTCCCACACTAAGTCGCCAAGCAAAATGTCTGACTGAAAGTGTTCCTCGAATGCCTGGCGTTCGAGGTAGGCATTGCTGAATGCATCGCGAAGAGCGCCAATTGCATCAGTAAACACGTGGTCGAGCATGCGTATTTAGGGTACTCGCTAACCTTGTGCCATGTCTTTAGTCCTCCTTGAAATTGCAGATGGTGTTGCCACCATCACGTTGAACAACCCAGATGAGCGCAACACCATGACAGCGCCAATGGTGGCCGAAATTGTTGCTGCGATGGACCGCATTGAAAATGATCCTGCAATTGGTGCGCTCGTGGTTACCGGAACAGCTCCTGCGTTTTGTGCTGGTGCCAACTTGGGCAACTTGGCCGAAGCCGACGGCGAGTCGCTTGGTGTTATTTACGAAGGTTTCTTGCGCATTGCTCGCAGCCCATTGCCAACTATTGCTGCAGTAAATGGCGCAGCAGTTGGCGCGGGAATGAACCTTGCACTTGGCTGTGATGTGCGCATTGCCGCGCGACGCGCAAAGTTTGATACACGTTTTTTGCAACTTGGCATTCACCCAGGTGGCGGACACACATGGATGTTGCGTCGAATTGTTGGACCACAGGTTGCATCTGCTGCCGTATTGTTCGGTGAAATTTACGATGGTGCAGAAGCAGAACGCGTTGGCCTTGCATACAAGTGTGTAGACGACGACAAGTTGCTTGCAGCTGCCCACGAGTTAGCAAAGCGCGCAGCTAGTGCACCGCGCGAGTTGGTCATTGAAACAAAGAAGACCATTGCTGCGATGGCCGATGTGGATACGCATCTAGAGGCAGTGGCGCGTGAACTCACCCCGCAATTGTGGAGCACTCGCCAGCCGTGGTTTGCCGAACGACTTGCCGCGTTGCAAGCAAAAATCAGCAAGAAATAAGGCTTCTCGCCACCCCAGGGTCTTTGACTTGCCACGTGCTCCGAGAGGTGTATGTTGGCATCAGTAAGACCTAGCTAGTGGATTTCGTCAGTGTTAAGAGCACAGAAGGCGGGGGAAGCAATGAGCAAGCGTCACGATCACCGGACAACGGTGTTTCCACCCAAGGTGGAACTTCGGGCACACGCCCACAATGAACGTCACCGAGTGAATTCAGAGTTGCACTTGGTGGCAAACATGGTGAGCCATGGTGTTGAACCTGAAGATGTGGATGAACCAGGTATCGCTTGGAAAGGAATGCATCATCACGATGCAGAGATTGGTCGTGAGCAATCGCGTCGCCAACAGTTCAAGCACTGGAAGACAAAACAGTGGAAGCGACGCAAAGTTGCGCGTAAACAACGAGCGTTGGAAATAGAACGCCTACGCGAAGTTGCCTAGCAACTTATAGCCAGGTTGCGGAGAGTTCTTCGCGGCGTGATTGCCATTCTTCAATGGTGAATCCATAGCGAACATGATCCTCCCAGATGCCATTTATTTCAAGGAACCGCTCGGCGATACCTTCATGTCGTAGAGCAAGTTTCTCGACAACGCGATGGCTGGCAGTGTTGCGCGGAATAATGCACACCTCAACTCGGTGTAAGCGAAGTTCGTCGAATGCAAACTTGGATAGCACCAACACGGCTTCAGACATGTAGCTGTTGCCGGCTTTAGCTTCATCAATCCAATAACCGATGGTGCCGCTTTGCATGGCTCCGCGCACGACACTATTGAGGTTGACCTCACCGGCAAACACGTTGTTGATAAACAAGCCCATGCAATACGCATTTCCTGCTTGACGCTCTCTATCGCGAGCGGCACAACGATTGGTGAACGCATCGCGGCTTGTAGCTGGATCTGGTGATGTGATGAGCGGCATTGGCTCCCATTTGGTGAGCCATTCACCGTTACGCAAGCGAACTTCACTCCATGCCTCAAAATCGGTTGCTACAAGTGGGCGAAGCATGATGCGACGACCAAACAAGCGAAGTGGTCCATTCGAGGAAATGATTCCTGCAGGGTGACCAATTGGTCGCGAGTATCCGGTCATGCAAGACCCAATTCGTCGCGCACTAATCCGTCGAGCAAGTTATTCACGGACACCATAATTTCAGGAATTCGCAGCTTGCGCATGACACCTACCAACACACAGCATCCGCCAACAATGACATCGGCGCGGTCGGCGGGAAGGCCGGGGTTGAACTTTCGGTCGGCCAACGTTTCGGTGGCCAGTGTTCTAAACACTTCTTCAACATTTTCGCGTGTCATGCGCGCACCGTGCAGTGCGGTTGCATCGAATTCTTGCAGCCCAATTTCTACTGCTGCAATGGTGACGATGCTGCCCGCAACGCCAACCACGCGCGTGGCATTCAACACTTCTGGATGATCACGAATGAGGTCGTCCATGAAGTCGGTAACGAAACCGATGGCGTTGGTGAGTTCTTCTGGGCGAGGCGGGTCATGAGCCAAATGGCTTTCGGTAAGTACAACGGTGCCAACAGGAAAACTCACGGCGTGTTGCAATGTTTTTTCGCCGATCATGATTTCGGTGCTGCCTCCGCCAATGTCGATGACAAGCGTGATGCCATCATGTGCCGGTAGGTGCGACAGGGCGCCCGAATATGCAAGTCGTCCTTCTTCGGTGCCCGCAATGATGTGCGGGCGAGTGCCGAGCACCGCTTCAGCTTGATCGAGAAATACCGCAGCGTTGGTTGCACGGCGACAAGCCTCGGTTGCGGTAACTCGAACGGTGCCAACTTCGTGCTGCGCAATGAGGTCGGCATAGTGCTGTAGACGCGAAACGGTTCGCGCGATTGCTTCTTCGTTCAGCATGTTGTCGTGCACGACTCCGCGACCTAAACCAGTGACGTGTACTTCGCGGGCAATGTCATTGCCTTGTGCATCGGCAATCAGCAAGTTGGTGGAATTAGTGCCAATGTCGATTGCGGCAACAGGCTTCGCAGTTGCTCGAATATATGAACTACGACTGACGCCAAGCTTTTCAGCAACCCAATCACCAACGGGGTCATTGCCGCCAGCAAGCCACCATCCGAAATGCGCATGCAAGCACTTCACGCCAATACGTGTGCCGGCCACGCCGCCAAATGGGCGTGGGCCAGTGTGGTCTGCAGGAATAAGTGCATCACGTTCTGCTGCGTAGCGATCGTGTGCTGCTGCAATAAGTGCTGCATCAAGTTCGGCTTCAACTTGGTTTACCGCTCCGGTTGCTTCAAGGCGACCAATCAGTACGTTCTCACGCGCACCACACAGCCAATACAAGGTTGGCATGGGTGTTCCATCGGGAAGTAACGGCTGATTGCGCAACACGACGGGGTCGCCGTCTAGTGCGCGTACAACAACTTCACACTTGCCTTGCGGAACTCGACCGAGCAACTCGGTGATTCGCGCGATGTCTTCTGCGCTTGGTGCGTTAGAAGAGTTTGACAAGTACAACTACCAACACGGCAATGCCAATGAGGGCGGGAATTGCGCGCTTTGCAATGGTGGATCCTGCAGTGTCAAGCAGGTTGAGCGGAGCAACTTCTGGTCCGTCGATCTTGCGAATGGTTGGTTGCTCGCTTGGTACTTGCGCTTCTGAAGTTGCAGGGGCTGGAGCACTTGGTGCTGGCGCTGCTGAAATGAGTTGGTTCAGGTTTTCCGAAAACTGTGCGAGTAATTTGTCGCTCACGTCGGCAAGTGCGCCACGACCGAACTGTGCAACTTTTCCTGAAATAGACAGGTCGGTGTGCACGGTGCACTTTGTTGAAGTTGGAGTTACCGAAGTCAGTTCGGCAGTGATCATTGCTGACGCATTGCCTTTGCCAGTGGTGTCGCGACCTTCGCCTTTGAGCGTTGCCTTGTGTGCCACATCATCGCGCGAAACAAAACTTGCTTGTCCTTTGAACTGAGCAAGAATTGGACCAACCTTGATCTTCACTTGACCGCGGTAGGTATCGCCCTCGACTTCGGTGAGCTGTGCTCCAGGTAGGCACGGCGCAATGCGCTCTAAATCAGTGAGGATTGCCCAAGCTTCTGCAACAGGAACGTTGACTACAAATTCGTGATTGAGATCCATGGTTACTTGCCTCGACTTTCGTGAATGATTTTCGCTACGCGCTCGATGTCTTCTGCAAGATCAACATCAATTCCCGAGCCAGTACAGGGTACTTCAGCAACCAGTTCGGGGTGACTGCGGAGCAACGATCTTGCACCTTCGTCACCAGTTTTGGGAACGAGTGCAAAAAATTCTGCGTGCAGTTTGACTGGGTTTGCACGCTCGCCCAAATAGGTTGCAACGGCAAGTGGGGAAGTGGAGCGAGCAACTGCTGTCCATGCTGAAGGTGGAATGCATGGTTGGTCGCCAAGACCGATGATCACCGATTGCAGCCCACGTTCGTTTGCCCACTGCAATGCACGCTGCACTGAACTGGCCATTCCGGTTGCCCACTCTTCGTTATGCAGGTAGGTGACGCCTTCAGAGGCTGCATGGCGAGGCAGTTCGACCGACCCCCATACGACAGCGACTGGGCCGATGTCGGCCTCTAGCGCGCTCTGGAGGGCCCATTCGAAGACGGTTTTGCCAGCGACCGAAGTCAGCAATTTGTGGTGAGCTCCGCCAAACCGAGAACCCCCGCCGGCTGCCAGGAGCACCACGCCGACTGGCGGGTTTTTACTGGTTGGAGCGGGCATGACCCCATATTTACAGGCTTTGGTGAAGGCGACCTGCTCGAAACCCTGTGTGACCCAAATATTACAGTTCCATGACATAGACTGTTACACAGTTGACATATAGCGAGTTCCCTCGCAAACACTGCCCCCGAATCCGAATCAACCGCCCCCCGGTTGATTCGCCTACCAAGGAGCCATTTCATGTCACGCACCACCAAACTCATAGCTGGTCTGCTTGTATCCCTCAGCCTGTGGGGCGTCGGTTCAACCGCCGCCCACGCCATGCCGATGGGTCCAGCACAGGAAGCCATTATTCGCAAGGGCGCCGTTCAGGCCCAACAGGCGGTCGATTCCTACGCCGACAAGCGCGACCGTGACGCGTACGACCTATATCTCGATCTTGCCGACAAACTTGCTGTTGATGTCGCCAACTTTTTAGGTGTTGATGTTGAACAGTTGCAATACGCGTGGCGAACCGCCGACGTTGCGCATCAACGCGCGATCATGGCAGGGCTCACACAAATTGGAGTTCCGTACAAAGAGAACGCAACATCTGAATCCATCGCCTTCGATTGTTCGGGCTTTGTGCAGTTTGCGTGGTCAAGTGCTGGGTTTGTGTTGCCGCACGGATCAAATTCGCAATATGCCTATTCACGTCGTGTGACCTTCAAAAAAGCTCAGGCAGGCGACCTCATGTGGCGACCAGGACACGTGTCGATGTATCTCGGCGTTGACGGCGCAATCTTGCAAACTGCACGAACAGGCCGCAGCGTTGAATTGCACAACATGGACTCGCGAATTCTTGGTTGGACTCGTTTCGCAGATCCAACTGCATAACGATTACTTGTGAATTGGTCCGTCGCCGTCGCGAAGTGACGGTGCACCGCGACCTGTGCGTCGCGCAATAATTTCTCCACAAATAGAAATTGCTGTTTCTTCTGGTGTGCGTGCGCCAATGTCGAGTCCAATCGGCGACATCAGTCGGAGAAGTTGTTCGTCGGTGACACCAGCTTCAACCAGACGCTCCACACGCTTCGCATGAGTTTTACGGCTGCCCATGACGCCGATGTAACCAACGTTGGTGGCAAGTGCACCAACCACTGCAGGAACATCAAACTTTGGGTCGTGCGTCAAAATGCACACTGCGTCGCGTTGCGTGAGTTGCGCACCGCGTTCGGCAAATAGCGGCGCTGGCCACGTAACCAACACTTCGTCGGCCATAGGGAAGCGGCGCTTTGTTGCAAATACCTCGCGCGCATCGCACACCAACACGTGATAGCCCAACACTTTGGCAACGCGGGCGAGAGCGGAAGTGAAATCGACTGCGCCAAAAATCACCATGGTTGGTGGTGGAGAGAATGCATCAATGAACACGCGAACTGTTGGAGTGTTCACTAAGTCTTCTGGGGTGGTTTGTCCTTCTGGACCGTAATGGCGAACACTGGTTCTGCCAGCTTCAAGTTCACCTTGCGTGTCGCGCGCTACCACTCTGTCGAGTTCGGCATTGCCCAGTGTTCCTTGGGCTGCATCGTTGGGGGTAACCAGCAGCATTGCGCCAATGTTTGGGCCATCGATAACGGTTGCTAGAGCAACTGGCTTATTGGCGCGCGTGCGCTCTGAAAAAAGTTCGTACAGCGACATGATCAATTACCAGGTGAGCGGCTGAATGAAGAGATGAATGATTCCGCCGCAGGTGAGCCCAACTGCAAATGCTTCGTCATCTGAATAACCAAACTTCACCAACTTTGGTTGCTTGTCGCCATTCAAGATTGCGAGTGCTTCTGCAACCACTGCGCCTTCAACACACCCGCCACTTACCGAACCGATCACTTCGCCGTCTTCATTGACAGCCATTGCGGCTCCAGGGTCGCGAGGTCCTGAACCTTCAATGTCGACAACGCGTGCAAGAGCAATCTGTTTGCCTTGCGCCTTCCAGCGGTCGAGATCGTTCAGCAGTTCGCGCATAGTTCCAGTCAATCGGCAGAAATCACTCGTGTGAGGCGTTCCATGGCTTCAAGTGAGTGGCCTTCAACGAATTCGTCAATGAAGGGCAGTGCTGCGGCCATGCCTTTGGCAAGTGGTGCATAGCCCGGCGTCACTTTTAGTGGGTTTACCCAAATGAGACGATGCGACACACGCTGTAATCGCTTCATCTGTTCACCCAACAGCTCTGGGTTTCCTCTGTCCCAACCATCAGACAACACGATGACGATTGCTCCACGCGCCATTCCGCGCACGCCCCAGGTGTCGTTGAACTTGCGCAGGCTTTCACCAAGTCGAGTTCCGCCGCTCCAGTCGGGAACTTGCTCTGCTGCGCGTTTAATGGCTTTGTCAGGGTCGCGGCTGCGCAATTCTTTCGTCAGTCGCGTTAAACGTGTGCTGAAGGCGAAGGCTTCAACGCGTTGTCTGCCGGCGACTGCTGCATGCATAAAGCGAAGAAGCGCACGTGCGTATGGCTCCATGCTTCCTGAAATATCAAGCAACACCACAATTCGGCGAAGTCGATCGCTTGGCTCTTTCCAATGCAAGCGCATCGGCTCGCCGCCATGGCTGATCGATGCGCGAACGGTGCGTCGCAAATCGTGGCGCGAACCATTTCGTTTGGCAGTAGTTAATCGAAGCGATCGGCGCGGAGGGCCCGCAAAGCGCAGTGCTTGCATCAGGCGTTGAGCTTCCGCGAGTTCTGTGTCGTCGTATTGAGCAAAGTCTTTTTTGCGCAATGCTTCAGAAGCAGAAAACCGTAAATGAATCGCTGGGTTTGAGTCGTAGTCGCCAGCATTTGGATCGCTCTCAGTTTCGTCGTCAATAAGCAGCGAAACTTTGTGAATCTGCATTTCTTCTTCTAAATCACCACTTGTGCGGTGTTCCCAAAACACGGCAAACGCGCGGTCAAACAGCTGATGGTCTTCTGGCCTGCGCACCAGAGTGCTGCGGCCGGCCCAAAACACGTCGCTACGCGAATCAAGTGACACCACATCGAGGGCGTTGACAAACGTTAAGACCGAATCGAGAGGTACTTGTAAACCGACACCGCGCAGAATTCGCGCGAACGAAACCGCCATTTCTTCTGGAGAAGAGGCAATTGCGGTGGTCATGAATTATCCGTGCAGCAGACCGCGATCGAACGCCTGAGCGACGATTTGGGCAAGGCCTTGTTCGCGCACGCGGTCGTGGTCTTCGCGGTATTTCAACACAGTTCCGAGCGTTGCCGAAACAACTGCTTCATTTAATTCGCGAGCACCAAGTTGGGCGAGTGCAGTTGCCCAATCGATAGTTTCAGCAACTCCAGGTGGCTTATACAAATTGAGCGAACGCATGTGTTCTACCGCTGCTGCAACTTGTTTAGCTAGCGACTCGGCAATTTGCGGAACTCGCAAGCGAACGATTGCCACTTCGCGTTCGAAGGTTGGGTGATCGACCCAGTGATAGAGACAGCGGCGCTTCAATGCGTCGTGTACATCGCGGGTGCGGTTAGAAGTCAGAATCACAATTGGTGGAGTAGCAGCCTTAAACGTTCCAAGTTCGGGAACAGTTACCTGGAAGTCGGAAAGAATTTCCAACAGGTAGGCCTCGAACTCATCGTCTGCACGATCGATTTCGTCAATCAACAAAACGGCTGGTGTGTCGCGCTTGTCGATAGCGCGAAGCAGTGCGCGCTTAATGAGGAAGCGCTCGTTGTACAGCTCGCTTTCCAGTTCATTGGTTTTCTTGCTCGTTGCCTCTCCGCTTGCTTCGGCAGCGCGCAGGTGCAACAACTGTCGCGAGTAGTCCCAGTCGTACACGGCTTGTGCGGCGTCGATGCCTTCGTAACACTGCAAGCGAATCAATTCGCCGCCGGTCATGGCTGCAATCACCTTGGCAAGTTCGGTTTTGCCTACGCCTGCTTCACCTTCAAGAAGCAATGGTCGCTTCAAGGTGAGTGCCAAGTACACGGCGGTGGTAAGGCCTTCTTCGGACAGATAGTTCTGTTCGGCGAGCGCAGATCGAACTTGCTCTACCGAAGTGAATCCTGCCTGTACCATGCGTTCAGGCTAGGGGTATGGGCTTTATGAATCGAAGCCGAGACCCAATCTGTCCAGGCTGCGGAGCCATAAATTGCGTTTTCCCGACTTGTCTTCGCGATTCAGTGCCCACCGTGTGGTCTGAATGCCAATAAAGCGGAATGGCTCGGGAGGGAATGGCAAAGGCTTGCTGCGCACAAATTGGGTCTGCGTTGCAGGCGTTTTGCGACCATCAATCATGTCGAGCATGACTTCTGCACCGAATCGCGAACTTGCCACACCCAAACCGGTGTATCCAATTGCATACGCAACGCGATCGCGCATTGCTTGTCCCCAGAACACGCTGTAACGGCTGCACGTGTCGATAGCGCCGCCCCATACATGCGAAAAGCGAACGCCTTCAAGTTGCGGAAACGTTTCAAAAAAGTGTTGTGACAACTTTGCCCACGTTTCAGGTCGCGATTCAAGTTCGGAGTTCACTTTTCCTCCGAAGAAATACACCGCGTCGTAGCCGCCCCACAAGATTCTGTTGTCTGCAGTGAGTCGGTAGTAGTGAAACTGATTTGAAATGTCAGACAAGCCTTGACGATTTTTCCAACCGATACTGTCAAGCTGTTGCGGTGTAAGCGGTTCTGTTGTTAGGCAATAGTCGTACACCGGAGCAATGTAGTTATGCATACGACGCAGCAATGGCTTGAATGCGTTCGTCGCTAATGCCACTCGTTTGGCGTGCACTTTGGACAGCGGAGTTTCCACGACAATTCCGCCGGGTGAATAGTCCAGTCCAATTGCCTTCGTGTCTTCGTAAATGCGCACACCAAGTTGTTCGGCTGCACGCTTGAGCCCCCACGCAAGTCGTGCAGGGTCTACAAGTGCTGCAGTGTCTTTGCACCACATGCCGCCAGTAAAAATTGGTGAAGCAACCTCTTTGCGTACTGCAGTTTCATCAAGCCATTCCACTTTGTGACCAATCTCGAGGAGCTGGTCGTAATCGTCTTTTAATTCGTCGAGGTACGTTGCCGAATGTCGAGTGCTGGCAATTTCAATTACGCCATTGCGTTCAAAGTCGCAATCGATGTTGTAGCGCTTAATCGCGGCTTCAATCTCGTTTAGGTTTTCGAGACCAAGGTCTTCAAGCAAGCCAACTTCGTCGGGGAAGCGTTGTTGCGCATTGGCAATTCCGTGCGTGAGGCTGGAGTCCATAAACCCACCGTTGCGTCCACTTGCTGCTGAAGCAATTTCATGGGCTTCAATCAGCACCACATCGCGGTCAGGATCGCGCTCTTTGGCCAATATTGCCGTCCATAAGCCGGTGTAGCCGCCGCCCACGATGCAGAGGTCGCACGTTTCAGCGTGCACCAGCATTGGGTTCGACTCGGGCTCGTCCGCATCGTCAAACCAATACGGATAGGAGTCGGCGTCCGCAATCGCGTCCAAAAAACGCTCGTCTTGTTGATACCCACCCATGGGTTTCCCACCACCTAACTGGGTCAAGGGTAGCAGTGCGGCAAGTATCGTTTCCCGCATGGATCTTGGAATTGCACAACGCACAGCAGCTGTTGCGGCGGCCTCGGCCGGACTGGGTTTTGCCAGTGCTCAAGCCCTTGCAAACGAGGGGGTTCGCGTAGTTATTTGCAGTCGCGATGCAGACCGCGTTGCCGAAGCGGCGAAAAAAATTGGTCACGGATGTGTAGGAATTGTTGGCGATGTTTCCACAACAGATGGGGCACTTGCGTTCATTCGTGAGGCAAAAAACATTCTTGGCGAAATCGACATTGTTGTTGCCAATGGTGGTGGACCACCTGCGGGCAACTTTGCATCGACCGATCTTGATCTGTATCCGGCTGCCATTGAACGCAGCATGCTGGCAACAGTGGCGATGTGCAAGGAAGTTATTCCACGCATGCAAGAACGCGGTTGGGGTCGCATCGTGGCAATTACCAGCACCGCGGTTCGTCAGCCATTTGCGAATCTCATTTTGTCCAGCACGGCACGCGCCGGACTTACCGCGTTTTTGAAAACGGTTGCTACTGAAGTTGCCTCAAATGGAATCACCGTGAATACGGTGCAGCCAGGCACACACGCCACCGATCGCATTAAGCAGTTGTACGGGTCAATGGAAGGCGCAGCCGAGGGAATACCTGCAGGCGTTGTTGGCGACCCAAAAGATTTCGGGAGCGTTGTTGCGTTTCTGTGCAGTGAGCAGACCAAATTCGTCACCGGCACTCATTTGCAAATTGATGGTGGCTCGTATCCGGGGTTGATCTAATGCTTCAGCATGTTGTTGCGCTTACATGGAATGATTCGGTTCCAGAAAACTATGCAGAGGTCGTGAACAAGGTGTTGCACGACATGGCAAAAACCATTCCTTCGGTGCGCAGTTATCGCTGCGGCGCCGACCTTGGCGTGAGCTCACATGCCAACGCCAATTACCTCATCGTTGCCGAGTTTGACGATGTTGCTGGGTGGCGCGAATACGACGAAAATGCGTTACATAACGAAGTGCGTGCGAAGTATTTTGCGCCGTACGTTGCGTCGCGCGCAGCTTCGCAAATTACTTTCTAGCTTTATACACGTGGCGGTCTTCCCACCGCGTCGATAGCGCACAGGCAATCCACACGTACACAAAACCGATGATGATGTCGGCAACGTAGTGTTCGCCGAAATACACCAAACAGAACGACATTGCGACAGGAAGAATGAGTGCGATTGGTTTCATCCACGTGCGCATGAATCCCCAGAAGAACACCACAACAAGCAATGCACACGCAGCATGTAATGACGGCATTGCTGCAACAGGGTTTGAAATTGCTGCACCTCGGTCAAACACTTTGGAGACCGTGTGCAGGCCCATGTGGCTCCAGCCGCGTGCGGTAATGCGTTTGATTGGGCCAATCAGGCCTTCTTTGGAGATCATCCAGGGCGGGGCAACCGGAAATACGACATAGGTGGCTACGGCAAGGAAAAACAGGATGCTCAGTCTGCGCACGTAGCGCACCCACAGTTCTCGACTGACCCACCACAACAACACCGCGACGCCCATTGGCAAAATGAAGTGAGTCATGTAGGTGACTGCAAGCGGATATTCGTACCACGCAAGTTTTGCTGACACGTTGAAGTGTTGTTGTAGCCACACGTTTGGATCGACGCCAAAAAACAATGCGCGGTCAATGTTGCGTACCAATGTTTTGTGAACGGGAACTCCCAATTGGTCGGCTAAACCGCGGCTGTATTCGTAGCCGAATAACATGCCTGCAAATACCGACCAGTCACGCAACATATTGCGCTGTGCGCGAAGCGGTTTACCTACATTGGCGAAAACGAACGCACCAAGAATCCACAGCGTTACTGCAATGCGGTCAACGGGTACGCCAAAATGCTGCGCAGACCACAAAAAGATGGCCACATACAGGCCAATTGAAATCTGTCGAGTGCGAGAGTTATTTAGTTGATTCTTCAAGTGCTCGCCGTACCAGCACCTTGGCTAGGTGCGCGCGGTACTCGCTCGAAGCGTTTAAGTCACTCTGTGGTTCTGCCTCGGCTGCTGCAAGTTCTGCCGCTTCAGCGATAGATGCACCGTTTGCAAGTGCAGCGCTCACGCTGGTTGCAAGAATTGGTGTTGAACCCATGTTCACCAATGCAACGCCAGACTCTTTGCCATTGCGCCATGCGGCTACACCAACAATTGCCCAGTCCTGTGCACGACGATTGAATTTCTGGAAACTCCAACCACCGGTTGTCTTTGGAACGCGAATTTCTACGAGCATCTCATCTGGTGCAAGTGCGCTTTCGAGGAAGCCTTTGTAGAAATCTGTTGCATGAATCTCTCGTTGGCCATTTGGCCCTTGCGCAACATACGTTGCACCAAGCGCAAGTGTTGTTGCCGGAAGGTCACTTGCCGAGTCGGCGTGGGCGATGGATCCACCGATAGTTCCGCGATGGCGAACTTGTGCATCACCGACATAGCCGGCTGCATGCGCAAGCAGCGGTACGTGCTGTTTCACGATGTCTGACTTTTCAACATCCATGTGACGTGTAAGTGCACCAATAGCAATGTGGTCGCCAGCGTCTTTGATGTACGACAAGTCGGTAATGCGACCAATGTCAATCAACATGCTTGGTTGTGCCAAGCGAAGTTTCATCAATGGAATCAGGCTGTGGCCTCCGGCAAGGAGCTTGGCTTCATCGCCGTATTCGCCAATGAGGGAAATCGCTTCGGCTGCTGACGATGCGCGCTTGAGATCAAATTGTGCAGGAATCATGATCGGTCCTTATTTCTTTGCCGCTGCAAGAACGGATTGAACGATGTTGTGATAACCGGTGCAACGGCACAGGTTGCCTTCAAGACCGATGCGAATGTCATCTTCGGTTGGGTTTGCGTTTTCATTCAGCAAGCCAACTGCAGCCATCACCATTCCAGGTGTGCAGAAACCGCATTGCAAGCCGTGATTTTCCATGAAGGCCTGTTGCATGGGGTGCATCACACCGTCTTTGCTCATGCCTTCAATGGTGGTCACTGCGCAACCATCGGCCTGTGCGGCCAAAATGGTGCAGCTCTTTACCGCTTCGCCATTCAGGTGAACGGTGCATGCTCCACAGCTTGAAGTGTCGCAACCAACGTTGGTTCCGGTGAGTTGCAGCGTTTCGCGAATGTAGTGAACTAAGAGTGTGCGTGGTTCAACTTCATGCTCAGTCGCTTTTCCGTTGACAGTAATGCTGACCTTCATGAGTTTCCCTTTGCTTTCTGCTTTTGAATTTCTGACCACACGCGTTCTGCGGTAGTTGGCATATCGATATGACGAACTCCAAGGTGGGCGAGTGCATCGATCACTGCAGATTGCACTGCAGGAGTTGAACCAATCGTTCCCGATTCACCGATTCCCTTTGCACCAAGTGGGTTGCGTGGCGTTGGAGTTTCCATGTGGATTACTTCGAAGCTAGGTAGCTCGGCTGCGGAAATGAACGCGTAGTCGGCAAAGTTTGAGGTAATTGGGTTTCCGTCACCGTCATAGCGAACTTCTTCAAGTAACGCCTGTGCAGCTCCCTGAGCAATTCCGCCGTGAATTTGTCCTTCAAGCAACAACGGGTTCAAAACTTTGCCTGCGTCATCGCATGCCACGTGTCGAAGCATCTTCACTTGACCAGTTTCGGTGTCTACTTCAACAACTGAAACGTGAGCTCCAAATGGGAAGGTTGCGCCTTGTGAAACATAATCAGTTTCCTGAATGAGACCGCCGTCTTTTGCCAACGCAACGGACAAATCCGCCCACGATTTGGCAACTGCAGGAGTTCCAGCAACATGGAATGCTGCGGCCGCTTTGTCGAACACCACGTCCTCTTCGTTTGCTTCAAGCAGGCGAGCTGCATGTTTGCGAGCTTGTTCAACAAGTTCACCTGCTGCAACGTGTACGGCAACGCCACCTTGCTGAAGCGAACGCGAACCCATGGTTCCACCGCCCTTTGGCACCAGGTCGGTATCGCCCCAGACAACGTCAATCTTGTCCATCGGAATTCCCGTTGTGTCGGACGCAATCATTGCCCATGAAGTGACATGGCCTTGTCCGTGAGGAGAAGTTCCGGTGTACACAACTGCACGTCCGTCTTGTGTTACTTCAATCTTTGCTGATTCACCCGAGCTGTTTCCAGCGGTGATTTCTACGTACACACTGACGCCGATACCAAGTTGCTTCACGCTCCCACTTGCACGACGCGCAGCTTGTTCTGCACGAAGTTTGGTGTAGTCAGCAGCTGCAAGAACTCGATTCAACGATTCTTCAAAATCGCCAACGTCATATGTTTGGCCAATTGCAGTTGCATGTGGCTCAAGGAACTTTGGAATCAGGTTGATGCGGCGTACTTCTGCGGCATCTTTTCCAATTTCTGCAGCGAACATGTCCATCGCTCGCTCAATTGCGGCAGTCGCTTCTGGTCGACCTGCGCCACGGTAGGCAACAACCGGGGTGGTGTTGGTTGCAACCGAAGTGGTGCGAATTTCAATCTTTGGAATGTCGTACACACCTGAAGCCATTGGGCGGGTCATGAATGGGGCAAGAATTGCACCAATGTCAACCCATGCGCCCGAGTCTTGCAACACGTGCATTTGGTAGGCGGTTACTTTTCCTGCTTTGGTTCCACCAATGGTGACGTATTGAATTTGCGCACGACCATGGCCAAGAGCAGTCATAGATTCGCTGCGGGTTTCTAGCCAGCGAATTGGTACACCAGCTTTTTTGGCAACTGCACCAAGAACGAGTTCCTCTGGGTAAGCGCCAATCTTTGCACCGAATCCACCACCAACGTCTGGAGTGATGACACGAATTTTTTCGGCATTGAGTCCGTTAGATGCCTGGATGGTGTCACGAGCGCCCTGTGCGTGTTGCGTGGACATCCACTGAGTGAGTCGACCTTCGTTATCCCATGCTGCGGCAGATGCACGCACTTCAAGTGGGCATGGAGCAACTCGCTGGTTTACGTAGCGACCCTTCACGACAACTTCGCAATCTGCAAACATTGCATCGCCGGTGTTGTCTGGCATGCCAATGGCTGTGCTGTCGAATACCACGTTGCTGCCGCA
>CANIHL010000025.1 GCA_947467375.1 Acidimicrobiaceae bacterium
CAAACCCTTATTGCATTTGGGTTTACGTTGAAAGGCTTGACAAGGCACTATCAAACCACGTAACGATGAAAAGTCATGTCTAAGCCACTCGTCATCGTTGAGTCCCCCGCAAAAGCAAAAACCATCTCCAAATTTCTTGGCGACGAGTTCGTTGTACGTGCATCTGTCGGTCACATTGCAGACCTTCCAAGCAAAGGTCTTAGCGTCGATGTTGAAAACAGTTTCAAGCCCAATTACGAACTGACCGAGCGTGGCGCCACCATTGTTCGCGAACTAAAAGCCGAATTAAAGAACGCCTCAGTGCTCTATCTAGCAACCGACGAAGACCGCGAGGGAGAGGCAATTGCCGCCCACCTGTTTGAATACCTGAAGCCAAAGGTGGAAACCAAGCGCATGGTGTTCCACGAAATCACCAAGGCCGCAATTGACGAAGCAATCGCTCATCCGCGCAGCATAGATATGAAGTTGGTCGATGCCGCAGAGGCACGCCGAATTCTGGACCGTTTGTTTGGGTATGAAGTGTCCCCAATTTTGTGGCGCAAAGTAAACAGGGGTTTGTCAGCTGGCCGCGTGCAGAGCCCTGCCATTCGTTTAGTAGTAGAGCGCGAGCAGGAACGCATGGCTCACGTGTCGGCTGGGTATTGGGACTTGGAAGCCGCCACTACAACTGATCCAAAATTCAACGCAACATTGCAAAGTGTTGACGGTAAGCGAATTGCAACGGGCAAAGACTTCGATTCTCTTGGTGTTGCCAAAGACGGCATTGTCGTTATTAATGAAGAACGTGCCAATCAACTGACTTCTGGCTTGCAAGGCAAGTCGCTCGACGTGCGCAGTGTGGAAGAAAAGCCATACCGCAAAAGCCCGAAGGCTCCGTTTATGACCAGCACCCTGCAGCAAGAGGGCGGCAACAAGTTGCGCATCACTGCCAGCGAAGTAATGCGTTTGGCCCAAGGTTTATATGAAGCCGGCTACATCACCTACATGCGTACCGACGCCGTCATCCTTGGGGTCGAGGCCCTAGGTGCTGTGCGCAACGAGATCATTAATACGTATGGCGACAAGTTCTTGGCCGCCGAACCACGCGTATATAAGTCGAAGGTAAAAAATGCCCAAGAAGCCCACGAAGCCATTCGCCCATCGCTTCCGCTTCGCAGCCCAGAAAGCCTGGCCGACGAACTTCGCCCAAACGAGTTAGCCCTCTACCGCCTCATTTGGCAGCGCACGCTTGCTTCACAAATGTCCGACACCAACGGCACCACAGTCACCGTAAAAATGGGGACCATCAGCGCAGGTACTGCACCTGCGGATTGTGAATTTTCTGCAAGCGGCACCACCATTTCTTTTGCTGGTTATCGCCAGGTGTATCAAGAAATTGTGGAAGAAAACGAAGACGAAAAAGAAGCGTTGTTGCCAGCACTCAAAGTAGGCGACTCGGTGGGCATCGAAAGCATCACGGCAAACGGCCACAACACTTCACCGCCTGCGCGCTACACCGAACCAACCTTGGTGAAGCGACTTGAAGAAGAAGGCATTGGCCGCCCTTCAACGTATGCATCAATTCTTGGCACCATCATTAATCGCGGTTATGTGTGGAAGAAGGGTCAAGCACTTGTTCCTTCATGGACAGCGTTTGCTGTAGTGCGATTGCTGAAGGACCACTTCACCACACTGATTGATTTCAAGTTCACCGCAATCGTAGAAGAAGAGCTCGACGAAATTGCCATGGGTACCCGCGACCGCGACAAATGGTTGCACGAGTTCTATTTCGGTAATGGCCAAGAACTTCCTGGCCTGAAGCCACTTGTCGAACACAACAAGGACAACATCGACGCCGCAACGTTGAACGCATTCCATGTTGGACCACACCCAATATCTGGCGACATGATCGAGGCTCGCCCTGGAAAATACGGACCATATATAAGGTGTGGCGAACAGACCGCCGGTATTCCCGACAGCATGGCACCGGACGAACTGACCGTTGAGGTTGCGCTCGAAATATTGGCCCGCCCAAAATTTGAAGAGCCAATTGGCGAAATTGAAGGCTTCCCCGTTTACAAAAAGACGGGCAAATACGGACCATACGTTCAGTGGGGAACCATGGACGAACCGCCAACTGGTTTAGAAAAGCCAAAGATGGTGTCACTGTTCAAAGACATGACCATTGAATCCACAACGTTCGAAGATGCAGAACGTTTGTTGTCGCTTCCCCGCACTGTTGGCCACGACCCGGCAGACGGCGAAATCATTACCGCGCAAAATGGTCGCTACGGCCCGTACATCAACAAAGGCAAAGATAGCCGCACGCTCGAAACTGAAGCCGAGATTTTCTCGGTATCAATCGACCAAGCATTGGCAAAACTTGCAGAGCCACGCGTGTACGGAAGGCGCGGACCTGCAAAACCACCGCTCCGCGAATTTGGTGTCGACCCAGTAAGCGGCAAAGCAGTCGTTGCTAAAGACGGAAAGTTTGGTGTGTACGTCACCGACGGTGAAACAAACGCCAGCCTCACACGCGGCGACCGATTGGAATACGTAACTCCAGAACGAGCATTCGAATTGCTGGCAATTCGCCGCGATGCCGAACCAAGCACCAAGCGTAAGAAGGCAGCAAAGAAGGCTGTGGCCAAGAAAGCCGCACCTGCAAAAGCAGCTAAAAAGCCAGCGAAGAAGGCCGTAAAGAAAGCGGCCAAGAAAACGGTGAAAAAGGCTGATAAGAAATAGCACATGACGCGGGGCCGATATATCGCATTCGAAGGCCTCGAAGGGTGCGGCAAGTCCACACATGTCACTCGCTTAGCTGAAGCAATTGGCGGCATCACCACACGCGAACCAGGTGGCACTGCAATTGGCGCAGCGCTACGTTCAGCCATGCTCGACACGAACAACACCATGTTGTCGCCTCGAGCAGAAGCCTTAATGATGTCGGCCGACCGTGCGCAACATATTGACGAACTCATATTGCCAACGCTTGCCAGTGGCAAGCATGTAGTCAGCGATCGCAGCGCATTTTCCTCACTCGCCTACCAGGGCTATGGCCGCATGCTCGATATTGACGAACTGAAGCGTTTCAATAACTGGGCCATTCAAGGCAACTGGCCAGAACTGGTCATCTTCATTGATGTGCCTATTGATCAGTTGCTTGAACGTTTGAAAAAGCGCGAGCTTGACCGCTTCGAGCGTGAAGACCGCTCGTTCTTTGAACGCATCTACACCGGGTTTCACACCATGGCTGCAGCCGACCCAAAGCGTTGGATGATCGTGGATGGCGCACCATCGAAAGAAGTGGTCCAAGAAAACATTTTGGTAGGCGTGCAAGACCGTCTTGGTATAACTACTTCATGACTCAGTCGGTATGGGACAGCGTTGTTGGCCAGGCAAAGGCTGTTGAACAACTTCATCAGCTTGCCGTCAATCACGTCCATGCATATTTGTTTATTGGTCCTGAAGGCTGCGGAAAAGACGAGGCAGCACGAGCATTCGCTGCGCAACTGATTACCGATTCTGACAATGCAGCATCGCGCGAAGCAGATCTCATTATGCGCGGCAGCTTCTCCGACGTCATTGAAGTGTTACGTGAAGGTGCTGCAGTCGACAAAGACGAAGCTGAAGCAATTATTCGCCTTGCCACCACTACACCGACCGAAAGCAAAGTCAAAGTGGTCATCGTGCATGAAGTACATCTCATGCGCGACTCTGCCGCAGCACGCCTCTTAAAGACCATCGAGGAACCTTCCGAAAAAGTGATCTTTGTTTTGCTTGCCGACCAACTGGTTCCTTCACTTGCCACCATTAACTCGCGTTGCGTTGTAGTGCAATTCGCTGCCAACAACGCATACCGCGAACGCTTGCTTGCTAACGACCCGCAATTCGCTCATCGCCAAGAAGCCTTCGCCAATATTCCACACAAACTGGATGGCTCCGGCGCAACCGTTGCGCTCATTGTGGATGAAATTTTTGAGCTCATCGAACAAGCCACCAAACCTCTTATTGCTGAACAAAAGAAGGAGCTTGAGGAGTTAGAAGCTCGCGTGACCCTCACTGGTGAACGCGGCAGCGGACGGAAGGCTTTGCAAGATCGCCATAAACGTCAACTTCGCAAGTTCAATACCGATGAACTTCGCAGTGGTCTTTCCACTATCGCGGGTACTTATCACTCACTGATTGTTTCGGATACTCAATACCCCGACGAGAACAAGTACCACGATGCCATTCACCGCATTCATAAAGCGATGGACTCGCTTGGCTTAAACGTAAACGAAGAACTCCTGCTTCAGTCGCTCTTCTTGCACTGCCCATCGCTCATGATGCTGGGGAGCAGCGCGAAAGCGCTCTAAACCATCTGGCAGAAAGTACCCTGAATTCATGATTCAAACTGTGCTCCGGGTGCTGAAAAAAGCGCTTCCTACTCGTCTTGCAAGTGTTTATCGAGAGTCTTTCGTAGGTGACAACCCGCCATTGGGTGAGTTTTACCCAATTCAAAATGGCAGCGGTATTAACTTCAGCGGAGGAGAATTCGGAGAACTGCTTTCTAACCACAATGGCAGATCAATTGTCAAGATGTCTAATTTCATCAATATCTATGATGACTTATTGTCGCCGTATAAATCAGCTCAATCTCATTCATCCGATCCACTCCGACTCCTTGAAATTGGGGTCTCCAAAGGCGGGTCACTAGAAATTTGGAAAAAATACTTCGGTGAATCGGCATTGATTTACGGCATTGACATTGATGAAAGGTGTCGAGAAATATCTATACCTGGAGTTCAAATTCGAATCGGATCGCAAGTTGACCAAGCATTCTTAGCTTCGGTTCTTAATGAACTTGGTGATCCTCAAATCATTATTGATGATGGAAGCCATCATGCAGACCACTTGAGTTTGACGTTAGACATGCTCTGGCCACATCTGCAAGATGGTGGGATCTACATAATTGAAGATACCCATACTTCATATTGGCAAGAATATGGAGGGGGATACCAAAAAAATCAGACCATCATTGAATTTATTAAAGATGCGATTGACACCATGCATCAATCGTATATAAGAAAAAAGATGCCAGTTCGAACCGAGTTCCTTAGAGAATCGCTTGCTTCAATCACGTTTTACGACTCCATGATTGTATTGCGCAAAGAAAAAACTGCCCCGACACACCGCGTGAGTTTTTAGTAATACACGTTGGATTTTTTGCAAAAGTCGTCTGAATGAAACTCGGCAAATTCAGTGACGCATGACGCGGTGACGACAGTAAACTAAAGTCCTAATTACCCGCCCAGGTAGCTCAGGGGTAGAGCAACGCACTCGTAATGCGTAGGTCGTGAGTTCGATTCTCATCTTGGGCTCAACAGTTAAAAACAGAATGGCTCCAATTGTTGCTTACCATTAGGGATTGTTTTAAAAGATACCGTTTAGCTTTGCTACTGCTGATCGTTAATTTCTCGATTCTTAATGCACGAACTCTGCATTCAATCACGCGCTTTCCTGCTGATCCTGGCTATGACTATTTATTCTCTGGAGCATCGAATGGAATCCGATCTTGGTTCGACCTTGATCCGTATGTACATTTTGGGGCACACTTTTTGAGTTGGTCGGCTTCATTTGCCCCTTTGGAAAATCAAGCTATTTTGATGGCAACCCTTGTTCACTTCGTTTGGTCACTACTTGCAGTAGCAATTTTCGTCGTTCTAAATCGAGAAGGATTCTCAAGGGTCGTTAGCCTTATCTCTGCACTATCGCTCGCTCTATGCCCCGCCGCATCAGAAAGTTCTTTAGCAAATGTTGGAAACATCAAGTGGCCATTACTAATTTTTGCACTAATTCTCGTATCTAGTAATCAGTTAAAGCAGTCACCAAAATTGTCCGGTGCGTACCTATTTCTTACTGGTATTACCAATCCATTATCAGCAATTCTATTTTTGCCTTTACTAATGAATTTTTTTAGCAGTAACAAAACTCATCGGAGATCATTCCTGCTTCCAACTATGGGACTGCTGATTTCATTTTGCATCCAGGCCATAACGGTAGGTTCTTTAGCGCTGGGTCATGGCACTGGTGGAGTCAAGGTGCTCACACCTTGGCCAGGTATGGGTCTGTTCTGGTGGTTTGGTTTAATCTCCCCAACTTTTTTATGCATAAGCGCATTATTGCTTCAATCCCTTTTACACATTCACACGAAGTCGCATCTCATTACCCGAGTAGCTGTCGTTGTACCGGCCCTAGCTTTAGGGTCTTACTTGTACGGGGGAATCGGAGATAGGTATTTTGTCGCACCAATGGTTATTAGTTGGATAGTTTCTCTAGTCCTCATAAATGACATTGGGGCACTTATAAACCGAGGCCAATTTATGGCAATTTCAGTTGTTGCCCTTCTGCTTTTCTTGATTCCAACGTTCAAGTGGTTCAACTCAAGTTGGTATTTAACTGCCGGACCAACGTGGTCAGAAGAAGTAAAACAGGCGAAAACAACTTGTTCAGCGGGGCAAACTTCTGTCCAGCTCAACATTGGCGATATAAGCAACACCGAACTTCCTTGCTCCTATATCACTCACAATTAGACTTAGCTGTCAAATGAGCGCCCTAGTCTTAAATGATGTTTACCTTCATGCACTCTACGAAACAGCGTTTAGCTCAATAACTGATTATTTACCCAAGGACACAAATACCCTCGTTGAAATTGGCGCGGGAGACGGAATCAGTAGAAATTTTCTTCCAAAATCAATTCTCACCGATATTGAATACCATCCAATCTTGGATGCTGCTTGCAAATCGGATCAAATGCCGTTTAAGTCAGGTTCAGTCGACGCCTTGGTGCTCAAAGATACGTTGCACCATTTGCCTGATGTTGAACTTTTTCTCAACGAAGCAAACCGAGTTTTGCGCGTCGGAGGCCGCATTGTAATTTTTGACCCATATTGGGGAATTTTAGCCAAATTTGTATATCGATTCTTGCATCAAGAACCATTCGATCAGAATACCAATACATGGAGTTTTGAATCAAAGTCACCATGGGACTCAAACCAAGCGTTGTCATACTTGCTTCTTCGACGAGATAGAGCGCGGTTTGAACGGGAGTACCCATTTTTTGAAATACGCGAACATAAAGTACTCGTGGGTCCAAGTTTTCTCATTTCTGGCGGAGTCTCTCGCCGTACAATTGTTAGTGGGAGACTTTTGAGATTGTTGCTGAAGTGGGAAATGCGCCAATCTCAACGATTCAATTTTCTGCGATTTTTCCATATCTTTTCACTCACTAAGACTTCGTAAAGGATTTCTCAAATGCACTTTGCTCTAAAGGAAGTCAGACGAATTCTCCAAGTGGTGATACCAGAAAACAGCAGTGTTCTCTATGGTCCACGCCACGCTAGAGAATTGGTTGAGTCTCTATTACCAGTTGAGTCCTCAGTTGTTTCCACAGATTCAGAAACACACCTAACCACCCCTACTCACGTATTAATGCTTTCACTAACAGATGAAATGACTGACATCTATATCGAGTTGACAAATCTACGAACTGGTTTAAATCCTTCAACACGGATTTATGTAGTAACCATGAGCAGATTGTGGAGCCGAATGAGAAACAGAATCTATGGTCTTCCTCGCAACTCACGCATCAACAACTGGATTCCACCAACCGAAATCACAAACATTTTTGAACAAACCGGGTTTGAAGTAGTTCAACAAAGAAGTGCGGTAATTTTCCCTTTCCGAATACCATTTATTAGCCAACTAACAAATCGATGGCTCAGCCAAATGCCTATTCTTCGTCACTTTTCAGTATTTAATATCATCACTATTCGCCCAAAACTACGAGAATTGAATCTGGTTCCGAAAGTTAGCATTATCGTTGCAGCCCGCAATGAGGCAGGAAATATTCAAAGTCTTATTGAACGTTTGCCTTCACTTTCACCAGCTCAAGAATTGATCTTTGTTGAAGGAGGGTCCGAGGACTCAACTTGGGAAACTATTCAAAATGCTGTGAATCAGAATCAGGATAAAACGAAGCTGATAATTAGCGCTTATAAACAGGCTGGTAAAGGCAAAGGAGACGCCGTTCGTTTGGGTTTTTCAAAGGCGAAGGGAGATATTTTAATCATCCTTGATGCCGATCTCTCGGTGCCACCCGAAGAACTTCCAAGATTCATTGAGATCCTCAGAAACGACAAATGTGAGTTCGCAAATGGTTCGCGTTTGGTTTATCCAATGGAAGATAAAGCCATGCAATTTCTGAACCTCATCGGAAATAGGCTTTTTGGAATCATATTTTCATTTCTAATCGGTCAATCCGTGAGAGACACCCTTTGCGGAACAAAAGCAATGTGGGCTGATGATTACCGCCGGCTGGCCGCTCAACGCGAATACTTCGGTGATTTTGATCCATTCGGAGACTTTGATTTGCTATTCGGAGCATCAAGACTTGGACTAAGAATTAGAGACATTCCTGTCCACTACAAAGAACGTGTTTATGGTTCTACGAATATCTCACGTTTTCGCCACGGATTGCTTCTCATCAAAATGACAACGTTTGCGGCTAAGCGCTTAAAGTTTGTCAGTTAAAATATTTAAGTTTCAGATTTGCACTAACTGAAGGAGATTCACGCACTCGTAATGCGTAGGTCGTGGGTTCGATTCTCATCTTGGGCTCAAAGCTTGCGGTTTTCCACATTTTCGGTAATGTAACTATGTGCACAAGTTCCCTGGTGATGAATTTGAGGACATCATGTCAGCAAATTCCGAATTTGCTGCCGGTTTCCAACATTCCGTATTGACTGGTACCGCACTCAGAAGTCTTGCAATTGTTACTTGCATGGACTCGCGTATTAGCCCACTTGCTGCTGTAGGCATGCAGGCTGGCGACGCAAAAATTCTTCGAAATGCTGGTGCACGCGTTACCGATGACGTGTTGCGCACGCTTGTACTTGCTTCCTACCTACTTGGAGTGAATCGCGTTCTCGTAATGCCACATACCGATTGCCGGATGGCAACTGCTGATGAAGCAAGCATCCACACAACAATTAGAGATCAATTTGGTGTTGATACCAGCAGCCTTGAGTTCCGCACCGTATCCAACCAACGAGAAGCACTCGCTGAAGACGTGGCTCGAATTAGGGCTTATCCGTTGCTGCAAAAGGGCGTTTCGGTTGCGGGCGCCATATATAACGTGTCGACTGGCCAACTAGAGCCCGTTGATTGCTAAGTAATTAGCTCAGCACACCGCCTGTTTGCACGAACACAACAGCGGCTTCCAGTTCTGGGGACAAGTACCGGTCTGGTCCTGGTCCTGCAACCGTTGCGCGCAAACGGTCGCGAACTGCCTTCGTTATTGGTCCAGGCTGCAGTGGCGAGCGCAAGTCCAACGCACGCGCAGCAGTAAGCAACTCAATAGCTGCAATTCGTTGAGTGTTCGTAATTGATTGACGCAATTTGCGTGCAGCGCTCCAACCCATGGATACGTGATCTTCTTGCATTGCCGAACTTGGAATTGAATCTGCGCTGGCAGGAACTGCAAGACGTTTGTTTTCCGAAACTAATGCTGCCTGGGTGTATTGAGCAATCATCAAACCAGAGTCAACACCTGGGTCGTCTGCAAGAAATGGAGGAAGGCCGGCAGAGCGAGCTCTGTCAAGCATGCGGTCGGTGCGACGTTCCGACATTGAACCCAAATCGGCTAACGCAATTGCCAGAAAGTCCAACACATACGCAACTGGTGCACCGTGGAAGTTTCCATTCGAACTCACTCGCCCGTCTGGCAACACAACGGGGTTGTCAATGGTTGCAGCAAGTTCGCGTTCGGCAACAGTTGCCGCCCACGAAATAGTGTCGCGAACTGCACCAGTAACTTGCGGTGCACAGCGCAATGAATATGCATCTTGCACTCTGTCGTCATCGTTCACATGCGAAGCAACAATTGGCGAACCTTGCAATGCAGCAAACATGCGAGCAGCACTCACCGTTTGGCCTGGGTGTGGGCGCAATGCTTCATGCAGTTCTGGCCTAAACACCGCGTCGGTTCCTAATTGCGCCTCAACGCTCATGGCTGCGATGATGTCAATGGAGTCACAAATTTGATTTGCATCTGCGATTGCCATCAGCAACATACCGAGCATGCCATCAGTGCCATTGATAAGCGCTAGGCCTTCTTTTTCTTGCAATTCAATTGGTGCAATACCGGCTTCGGCTAGCAACTCGGGAACAGGTCGTTGCACTCCATTCGAATCAACTGCTTCGCCTTCACCCATTAATACGAGTGCGCAATGTGAAAGCGGTGCTAAGTCTCCGCTGCAACCAAGTGAACCAAACTCACGAACGAGCGGGGTTATCCCTGTGTTTAACAGCGCTGCCATGGTGGTGGCAACAATCGGACGCACACCTGTATGACCCGATGCAAGAGTCTTTAATCGCAGGGCCATCAGTGCGCGAACCACTTCGCGTTCAACCGGAGCACCAACTCCGGCAGCGTGTGAGCGAATGAGTGAGCGCTGCAATTGCGCGCGTTGTTCAACAGAGACATATCGATTAGCAAGCGCACCAAACCCGGTCGACACTCCATAAACAGGCTGTGATGATGCAACAAGCGCATCAATATGTGCGCGCGATGCAGCCATTGCTGAAAGCGCAGTGTTGGAAAGTTTTACCACGGCGTTGTGGCGCGCAATTTCTAGAACATCCGAAGCAGACATTCCTTGGTTGCTGATGAGTACTTCTTTTTGCATGAATGCAATCTACTTCAGCATTAAGCGCCTAAATACGGTGAAAATACCTGACCAATGACTCTGACAACGGCTAACTCGCTGGCTACGATTATTGACATGATCGCAGTTGTATGGCATTTCTGGTTGGGTCTTGTGTTGTTGGTCGTTGGCGGACTTGCCGTTGTCAACTTGATCGTTGGATACGTGGCCAAGGTGACCATGACAAAGTATCCAAACCGCAAACAGCGCAAAGCGCTGAAGTAACTCTGCGGGGCTGATGCCTTCGCTCGTTGACTCCGCTCGCAGATTGCCTCTCGTTACCGACTTGCTTTCGCGGTGCTCCTTTCCGCCCTCAAACACTCACGTTGATTGTGCGGTTTCTGGTGGTGCCGATTCTGTAGCACTAGTTGTTCTTGCGTGTGCTGCCAACTTGAAGGTGACCGCATGGCATGTAGACCACGGGTTGCGCGAAAACTCACAAACCGAGGCCGAACTAGTTGCTCAACTTGCGGCACAACTTGGAGCACAATTCGAAACGCGAACAGTGTCTGTTGAACATGGTGCAAATATTGAAGCACGTGCGCGCGAAGCACGGTACGGCGCACTGCCAAAAGGGGTGATGACTGGCCACACTGCAGACGACCAAGCGGAAACTATTTTGATCAACTTGCTTCGAGGTTCTGGCACACGCGGGCTAGCAGGAATGCAGCCAACAGCGCAACGACCGTTGCTGCACATTCGCAGAAGCGAAACTCAAGCACTTTGTGATGCATTAGGAATTTCGGTATTCAATGATCCATCAAATGACGATGAGCGATTTCAGCGCAACCGAATTCGCCATGAAGTGCTGCCATTGCTGGAATCGTTGGCGAAACGGGATTTGGTTCCGGTACTTACACGTCAAGCAGACTTGCTGCGCGATGACGATGACTTATTAAATGAGTTGGCAGGCTCGCTAGACCCAACTGATGCGATTGCATTAGCAAATGCTCCAATTGCGTTGTCTCGCCGAGCAATCCGCAAGTGGTTAACTCATCCACTCGTTCCCGATAGTGCAACGGTTGAACGTGTACTTGAAGTTGCTCGAGGGAACACCCTTGCTTGTGACATTGGACTTGGTCGTCAGGTTCGCCGCAGCCAGCAACGATTACGAATTTCTGAGGCAGAAACCTCCAAATAAAGCGGGTTTTCTGAAACATCGAGGGTTTTTATTGGTGTATCGTCTCGCCTGATGTTGATCGCAAGCCAAATTCGCAACGAGGAAAGTCGATAATGCCACCAAAACTACGGGGCAAGTGGGCCCTAGGAATTACCCCACGAAACCTCACCTGGATCATTAAAGACAAACTCGCCGTTTGCGAGCGTCCTGGTGGTTTCGGCGCCAACCACCGTCGAGTGCGTCGTCAAGAGGAAATCATTTGGCTTCGTGAAAACGATTTTGGCTGTGTCATTTCCATCATCGGTGCCCCGCACAACTTGCACAACTACGACGAATTGAACATGCCATATAGGCACCGCCCATTAGTCAGTTTTGATGACATGGACCAGTGGCTCAAGTTGTTTTTTAACGATATTCATGACTTGCTGCGCAATAACCACAAGGTCATTGTGCACGCTGAGGAAGTAAGCGACCGGTTGGTTGGGCTGATGGGCGGATACATCCGTTGGTCGGGCTTAGTAGACGATGCGCCGCAGGCAATCATTCTCACCGAACGAATTGGTGGTCGCCAGCTCGACCCAGATTCGCGCGAACTCATTCTTCGAGCACACGAACTTCGGTAATGAGCGGCCGCCGAGTTGTCGTCACCGGCATCGGTGGAGAACTCGGCTCTCGTGTTGGCGCTCTGCTTGAAGAGCAAACGTGGATAGGTGAAATTGTTGGTATTGATGCCAACCCACCGCGACGCAGGCTGCGACGCACCGTGGTGCATGTTGTTGAACCGCACGAACATGATGCAATTGCACAACGAATAGTTGATGCAAACCCACACGTCATTATTCACTTAGGCGTATGGGAACCCGACGCGCGCCTGTCTTCTCACGATGCGCAAATGTATACACAGGCATTTGCGCATGCTGTGTTTGAAGCAGCGTTGCGCGTTCCCGCATTGGAATCCGTAGTACTTCGCAGCGGTATTGAGGTGTACGGGAAAAATGGTCATTCACCACTGGTTCCGAATGAACATCAGTCACTCGAACCACAATCACTCTTTGGCCACATGCTGCTTGGTCTTGAGCACAAGGTAAGCGAATTGGCAATTGCCCGCGGCACCACGGCAACGTTGTTGCGACTTGCGCCTGTTGTTGGCCCACATGTTCCAAGCCCACTTGGCCGCATGTTGCGTTTGCCGGCAGTGCCGTTTAACCCAATTGGTTCTGCACGATTTTCCGTAATTGAAGATGGCGATGCCGCACAGGCATTTGTTTCTGCAACACAACACCAACCGCATGGTGCGGTGAATGTTGTTGCCGAAGGTTCAATCAGCATTGCTCAAGCAGCAGCGGTGGGACATCGCTTAGCCATTCCTACGATTGGTCCGGGTTGGTGGGCAGCAAAGTCACTGGCAAAAATTGCAGGAGCGCCAGTTCCAGAACACGTTGTTGAATTACTTTCGCATGGACGTTTGGCATCTAATGAATCCATGGTGCACATGCTGAACCTTCAACCACAGCACACGACGAAGCAAGTGCTCACGCGACTATATGAATGGCCAAGCGTCATTCGCATTCAACCCTCACGCAAGGTCGCATAACCATGCCATTCGTTTCTGCAACAGATGGCACGCGCATTCACTACGAAGTGACGGGCAAGCCTGGCGCAACGCCGATCCTCATGATTCAAGGACTTGGTGCCAGCAAAAATGCGTGGAACTTGCAGCGCATTGCAATGGCTACACGCTTTCGCATCATTTCATTCGACAACCGCGGAGCAGGCAGAAGCGACAAGCCCACAGTGCCATTCACGCTTGAGCAAATGGCAGAAGATGCAATCGCGGTACTCGATGCAGCTGGCATTGAAACCGCACATGTTGTTGGAGCATCAATGGGTGGCGTCATAAGCCAAATCGTTGCTGTGAAGCATCCGCAACGCGTGCGCTCGCTCACACTGGTGTGCACCGCATGCCGCAATCATCCGTGGCGTCAAGAATTGCTGCAGTCGTGGGCAAAAACTGCAGAAGAAAAAGGCATGATCGAAGTGGGCAAGGAAGCCGCGCAATGGGTCATGAGCCCACGATCATTTCGCCGATTGGTTCCCGCATTTACTTGGATGGGACCACTCGCTGCACTTCGTCCACGCCATTCATTTGTGTCGCAAATTCGCGCCATCTTGGACACCCGCGAAGACTTAGTAGATCAATTGTCCACGATTACTGCCCCAACAATGGTCATCGTTGGCAATCAAGACATCCTCACACCACGCGGCGACAGCGAAGAAATTGCTGAGCGAATTCCGAATGCCGAACTGGTAGTTATTTCTGGTGCAGCACACGGATTAATGATGGAACATTCATCTACTTTCAACAAGATTTTGATTGAGTTCTTGCAGCGCACCGAACTTGCGCGCGTTGCCGAACAACAACTGACTGCATAACTATGCGCGTTGTAGTAATTGGCGCAGGCCTTGCTGGCCTCATGGCATCACAACAGCTACACAACAACGGACACGACGTTGTGGTGCTGGACAAAGGCAAAAGCCCAGGCGGTCGTTTGGCAACGCGTCGCATTGGCGATGCAACGCTCGACCACGGCGCGCAGTTTTTTACGGTTCGCGAACCAGAATTTGAACTTCACGTTCAGCAATGGGTTCAGGCAGGAATAGTTCGCGAATGGTGCACAGGGTTTTCCTCACAAGATGGTCACCCTCGCTACATCGGCACGCATGGTATGAACGGCATTGCTAAACACCTGGCGCAAAGCCTCAAAATTCATTGCAACACCTTTGTGTTTGAAGTAACGCGAAACGAAGATACGACGTGGTCAACAAAGATCGATGACGGAACGGTGTTTCAATCTGACGCGTTGGTGGTTACCTGCCCATTGCCACAGGCGTATTCATTGCTCATTACTGCTCATGTTGATATACCCGAAGCGTTGCTGAAATGTGAATACGACCGCACCATTGGTCTGCTTGCAGTACTCGACGGCAAAAGTGCTGTGCCAGCGCCAGGCGGAGTACAAAACCCAAATGAATCGTTGCAATTTGTAGCAGACAATTACATGAAGGGAATCTCGCATATCCCGGCGCTCACCTTGCACTTTTCCCCTGCGTTTAGCGAACAACACTGGGACGACGAGGCGTATGCATTGCATCAATTACTTGTTCACCACGCTCAGCCATTTCTTGGAAATTCGCGCACTGTTGAAAGCCAACTGAAAAAGTGGCGTTTTGCTACTCCGCGCACGGCTTGGCAAGAACGAATTTGGCAACACGAATCGCTTGTTATTGCTGGTGATGCAATGAGTGGTCCAAAAGTTGAAGGCGCTGCGCTTTCCGGGCTTGCAGCAGCAAACGCGATTAGCGAATTACAGAACTAAGCAACGCGCCTGGCGCCGCACGCAACGCATCGGTTGCTTCGCCTTGTGGCATGCGATTGCATTCTGCTTCGGCAAGTTGCACGTAGCTCTTTGCTGTTTCAATTGCCCGCTGCACACCATCGCCTGCGCGCACAATTTCGAGTGCACGAAGTCGTTCGGTTTGCGAAAGTGGTTTGCCCAGCATGTCGCGAAGTTCGTCTGCACCATTGCCGCCATTGGCAAGTGTGAGCATGACAGGAAGCGTGTACACACCTTCTTCCATGTCGTGACCCGATGGCTTGCCTAATTCTTCATCGGTTGCTGTTAAATCTAAAATGTCATCAATGATTTGAAACAGCATGCCAAACGATGTTCCGTAGTTGGTGAGTGCATCGACCACTACCGCATCGTGACCAGCAACAAGTCCACCGATGCGTGCTGCAGTTGAATACAACGAGGCTGTCTTGCCTTCAATGCTTAACAAGTACGAAGGAATGGCTCGCGACACGTTGTAGGTGAAGCGAAGTTCCTCAATTTGTCCTTCGCACAATTGGCTAATGGTGCGTGCCAACAGACCTGCAATGTCGTTGCCTAAGCCAGCTGCAATTTCCGATGCACGAGCCAACAAAAAGTCGCCAGCCAAAATGGCCTGCAGGTTGCCCCACTTGGCGTTTACGGTTTCAACGCCACGACGAGTGACGCCTTCGTCCATGACGTCATCGTGGTACAACGACCCAAGGTGCACGAGTTCGCATGAAATGCCACCCAGAATCACGTTGTCGGACACCGGTTCGGAACTTCCCACCTTTGCCGCGGCAATGGTCATGACCGGACGCAAACGTTTTCCGCCCGCAACAATGAGGTGGCTTGCAATTTGTGTGAGGTATGCATCGCGCGTGCGCACGGCATGCAACATGACGGCTTCCACGCGGTCGCGGTCGGCATCCATTTGCGACAGTTCGAGGAGTGGCGAGGCAACAGCCATAGAAATAAGGCTACGCAGGGTGGCTTGTGAAACGGCGAACGAAGGTGCGAGAAAACCCTCAAATTCAGCGCCTCACACCCCCGGCTTTGTCGTGCGTGTGTCAAGTACAACAGGAAGGCGTCACCCCCCACAGGTACACTTCAGCAAAGGTTCGCAGCGAGAAAAAAGGCGGTCTATCCAGTGTTTGAACGGTTTACCGACAGGGCCCGAAGGGTCGTTGTGCTGGCTCAAGAAGAAGCCCGCTTACTCAATCATTCGTATATCGGCACCGAGCACATCCTGCTTGGGCTCATTCATGAAGGCGAAGGCGTAGCCGCCAAGGCGCTCGAATCACTCAACATTTCACTCGAAGCTGTTCGCGCTCAGGTTGAAGAGATCATCGGTCAAGGTGGATCATCGCCATCGGGTCACATTCCATTTACCCCACGCGCCAAGAAAGTTCTCGAACTGTCATTGCGCGAAGCATTGCAACTTGGCCACAACTACATCGGCACCGAACACATCTTGCTCGGCCTCATTCGCGAAGGCGAAGGCGTAGCCGCACAAGTATTGGTCAAGCTTGGCGCCGACCTCAGTCGTGTTCGTCAACAAGTCATTCAGTTGTTGTCGGGCTATCAGGGTCCTTCTGGCAAAGCCGAAGGTGCACCTGCTGGAGCAAAGGACGAGCCACAAGAAAAAGGTGGCAGCCAAATTCTTGATCAGTTCGGTCGCAACCTGACGCAGTTGGCAAAAGACAACAAGCTCGACCCAGTAATTGGTCGTCAGCGCGAAATGGAACGCGTCATGCAAATTCTTTCGCGTCGCACCAAGAACAACCCAATCCTTATTGGCGAGCCAGGCGTTGGTAAAACAGCAATCGTTGAAGGTCTTGCACAAAAGATCGTGCGCAACGACGTGCCAGAAACTCTTACTGGCAAGCAGTTGTACACACTCGACCTTGGCGCACTTGTTGCAGGTAGCCGTTACCGCGGAGACTTCGAAGAGCGCTTGAAGAAAGTGTTGAAAGAAATTAAAACTCGCGGTGACATCATTTTGTTTATCGACGAAATTCACACGCTTGTTGGTGCGGGTGCAGCAGAAGGCGCAATTGATGCCGCATCAATTTTGAAGCCAATGCTTGCTCGTGGCGAATTGCAGACCATTGGTGCAACAACAACCGACGAATTCCGTAAGCATTTTGAAAAAGATGCTGCGCTTGAGCGTCGTTTCCAACCAGTAAAGGTTGAAGAGCCAGCAGTTGCGCACACAATCGAAATTCTGAAGGGCATTCGCGACAAGTACGAACAGCACCACCGCGTCACCATTACCGATCAGGCATTGGTTGCTGCGGCAAACTTGGCCGATCGTTACATTGCCGACCGCCATTTGCCAGACAAGGCAATTGACCTTATTGACGAAGCGGGAAGCCGTTTGCGAATTAAGCGCATGGCAACTCCTCCCGACTTGAAGGAAATTGAAAACAAGATCAACGACGTGCAGGAAGCCAAGAAGAAGGCTGTTGAAGAACAGCGCTTCGAAGAGGCCGGCCGTTTGCGCGACCAAGAGCGTGCATTGCTTGAAGAGCGCACATCGAAAGAAGCCGACGTGAAGGCAAGCGGCATTGACTTGTTCGACGAAGTTGACGAAGAAGCAATTGCCGAAGTGCTCAGCATTTGGACCGGTATTCCGGTGTACAAGTTGACGGAAGAAGAAACCGCCAAGTTGTTGAACATGGAAGCCGAACTGCACAAGCGCATCATTTCGCAAGAAGATGCCATTAAGGCAGTAAGCCAAAGCATCCGTCGTACGCGTGCAGGTTTGAAAGATCCGAAGCGCCCAAGCGGTTCGTTCATCTTCTTGGGCCCAACCGGTGTTGGTAAAACCGAGCTGGCAAAGACACTCGCCAACTTCTTGTTCGGCGACGACGATGCGCTCATTTCGCTTGACATGTCGGAATACATGGAAAAGCACACGGTTAGCCGCTTGGTCGGTTCACCTCCTGGATACGTGGGCTACGAAGAAGGCGGTCAGTTGACTGAAGCCGTTCGCCGCAAGCCGTTCTCGGTTGTGTTGTTCGACGAAATTGAAAAGGCTCACCCGGACGTGTTCAATACGTTGTTGCAAATTCTTGAAGAAGGTCGCTTGACCGACGCTCAAGGCCGCAGCACCGACTTCCGCAACACCGTGCTCATTATGACTTCGAACTTGGGAACACAAGATTTGCGCAAATCAAATGTTGGTTTCGGCAAGAAC
>CANIHL010000026.1 GCA_947467375.1 Acidimicrobiaceae bacterium
GAACTTCGATCTGAATTTGGCATCGGCATCGTTACTGCGTTCGCGCGTATTGAAGGCAGGCCTGTTGGCATCGTTGCGAATAATCCCGCACATCTTGGTGGCGCAATTGATACTCCAAGTGCAGACAAGATGGCACGGTTCGTGCAACTGTGTGATGCGTTTGATATTTCACTCATTTCAATGTGCGATACACCTGGTTTCATGGTTGGCCCGCAGGCAGAAGAGTCCGCACAAGTGCGCCACTTCTCGCGGTTGTTTGTTACTGCTGCAAGCGCGACCATTCCATGGATCACTGTTGTTTTGCGCAAGGGATATGGCCTTGGTGCCCAAGCAATGGCTGGCGGAAGCTTTCTTGCCAAAGACATGATCGTTGCTTGGCCAAGCGGAGAGTTTGGTGGAATGGGCCTTGAAGGCGCGGTGCGTCTTGGGTTTAAAAAGGAGTTGGACGCGGCTGGAACCCCTGAAGAGCGTGAGGATCTGGAAAAGCGCCTCATTGCCGCCGCCTATATAAGGGGTAGTGCCCTCAGCATGGCGAGCCATACCGAAATCGATGACGTCATTGACCCTGCCGATACACGCAAGCGCATACTGGCCTTACTTTCGGCGTGCCCAATGCCACTGCCCAGATTGGGCAAAAAACGCCCAATGGTCGACACTTGGTAAAACCGTGCAATTCGGTTCAACTAAGATCTTCTGACCAACAAACATACGTGTTTCTAGAGGCACGTAAGAGGGAGAAAAAGAAAAATGAGAAAGCAGACACTAAAAAGTCTTGCTGTTGGTGTTGTTGCAGTAGTTGGATTGGCCGCTTGCGGATCCAGCTCTTCATCAGACACAACTACAGCAGCGGATGCACCAGGTGCCGGAATGAAAATTGGACTCCTGTATGACATCACAGGTCGTGGCGATAAGTCGTTCAACGATGCTGCAGCAGCAGGATACGACAAGGCAATGGCCGAATTCCCAGGCGCAACATTTACCGAGTCGGCTCCAACGGGTGACGAAGATCGTCCAGAACGATTGAAGACATTGATTGAAGCCGGAAATGGTCTAATTATTTGTGTGGGATTCCTTTGGACAAAAGACTGCGGCGAAGCAGCAGCAGCTCATCCAGAAATTTCATTTGCGATAATCGATGACGTTATCGACCAGCCAAATGCGGCTTCACTATTGTTCTCTGAAGAACAAGGTAGTTATTTGGTTGGATACGCAGCTGCACTTAAGTCCACTACAGGCAAGCTCGGCTTCATCGGTGGAGTACGCACAGATGGAATTGGCAAGTTTGAAGCAGGCTTCAAACAAGGTGCTCTTGCGGCAAATCCGTCGGCAACAATCGAAGTGAAGTACGCATCAGAACCACCAGACTTCTCTGGCTTCAATGATCCTGCAAAGGGTAAGACAATCGCAGCTGCAATGTATAAGAGCGGCATCGACGTCATTTATCATGCCGCTGGCGGCACTGGCGCAGGTCTCTTCGCGGCAGCGATGGAGTCGGGCAAGGTTCCTGGCGAGATTTGGGCAATTGGTGTAGATAGCGACCAGTACAACTCGGTGGCTGCGGAAAATGGTCAAGAGTTCATCTTGACTTCGATGCTCAAGCGTGTAGACGTTGCTACGTATGAAGCAATGAAGGCATATATCAATGGAGCTCCGTTGACGGGAACCGTTCGATATGACGTTTCGACAGATGGCGTTGGTTATTCAAGTTCGAATGCCGCAATTGCTGATATTGCTGACAAGTTGGAAGCTGTAAAAGCTGACATTATTTCTGGAACGGTAGTTGTAACAGACAAGCCGTAATTCTGGATTGATTATGAAGTGAATGTGGGGCTAGCGAACGTGCTGGCCCCACATTCTTATTTTCTGGGGGCTTTAGTTTGAATCAAAATATTGTTGAACTCCATGGAATCGTGAAGCGTTTTCCGGGGGTTATCGCTAATAACGGTGTAGAGATCTCCGTTAAGCCAGGAACTATTCATGCCATTGTCGGCGAAAATGGTTCTGGAAAATCAACATTGATGAAAATTCTTTATGGTGCTCAGCAGCCAGATGAAGGTGATATAAGAATAAAAGGTGAATTACGTAAGTTTAAATCGGCTCGGGATGCGATTGAAGTTGGAATTGGCATGGTATTTCAACACTTCATGCTTGCCGATAATTTCTTGGTTTGGGAAAATATTGTTCTTGGCGAAGAGCCGCGTTCTGGATTGACGTTGTCTTCAGATTTGGCTATCAAACAGATCAGAGAATTGAGCTCTAAATACGGTCTTGCTGTAGATCCAGAAGCTGTTACGGGAAGTCTTGGCGTTGGAGAGCGTCAACGCGTCGAAATCCTAAAGGTGCTCTTTCGTGGAGCTTCAATAATCATTCTGGACGAACCAACGGCAGTTTTGGTTCCTCAAGAAGTCGATGAATTGTTTGCGTCGTTGCGTGAGTTGGTCGCAAGTGGTGTGACTGTTATTTTCATCTCACACAAACTGGATGAAGTTCTGAAGGTCGCCGATGCAATTACGGTTATTAGGGCAGGAAAAACTGTCGGAGAAATTACCGATACTTCACATGTGACCGCAGTTGAACTTGCGACCATGATGATTGGGTCAATCCTCCCGCATCCTGGCACTGAACGAGGCGTAATTACGGAAGATGTGTTGTTGGAAGTTAAGCAAATAAATTTGGTGCGCGATAGTCGATCTCTGCTTGCTGACATTAGTTTTGCAGTGCATTCAGGTGAAATTGTTGGCATCGCGGGGGTCGAAGGAAATGGCCAAGAAGAGATTTTGGAAGTCATTCTTGGCTTGCAGGCCCAGACAAGTGGACGGGTGTTGCTCAAATCGATTGAGTTGCAACACGTAGATACCCGACATCGACGTGATGCTGGTATTAGTTATATTCCGGCTGATAGGCAACGAGACGGTTTAATGCTGTCGGCTACTTTGTGGGAAAATACCGCTCTTGGACACCAGCGTCAGGAACCTGCAAGCGACGGAATTTGGATAAACCGCGCTGCACTGAGAACGTACACACAAAAGATAATTGAAAAGTTTGATGTTCGTACGCCCGGGGTTGAGGTTTCAGCCCAAGCACTTTCGGGCGGCAACCAACAGAAATTGATAGTAGGAAGAGAGATGCTTTCTTCGCCGACCGTTTTGGTCGCCGCACACCCAACTCGGGGGATTGACGTCGGTGCACAGGCTGCGGTTTGGGAGTCACTGCGCGAGGCTAAGCGACAAGGTAAAGGATTGCTTTTGGTCTCGGCCGATTTGGACGAACTGATCGGATTGTCTGACCGTTTACTCGTCATGCTTCGTGGTTCGATAGTCGCTGCGCTTGACCCACAAGCAACTAGTGCCGCCGAGCTTGGCGCGTATATGACAGGTGCAAGGGTGCAAGAGGCTTTATGAATTCAAAGAAATTTATGCGATCACTTTCAACACCACTCATCGTCGTTGGCGTTGCTGCATTAGTTGCTTCAGTTGCGCTGTTGCTGGCAGGAAACAACCCATTAGACGCTTTTAGTGCAATGTTGGACAATTTAAGTAGTGCCGACAATTTAGTGACCGTTATGAATTACGCATCTCGCTATTACGTAATGGGTGTAGCGGTTGCATTTGGTTTTAAAATGAACTTGTTCAACATTGGCACTAACGGGCAATATCAAGTTGCCGCGTTATTCGCAGGGGCACTCGGTGGTTGGCTCCGATTGCCTGGTCCGATCAATTTAGTGTTGATTTTGACAGTTGCTATCGGAGTCGGCTCTATGTGGGCGGTGATCCCTGGCATGTTGATGGTCACTCGCAAGGTCAACATAGTTGTTGGAACAATCATGATGAATGGCATTGCTGCAGGGTTGATTGGTTACTTGCTAAGAACAAAGTTTCGTGATGTGAATGACCGTTTGACTGCTCACACACCAACAATTCCTGAAAACAGTCGCATTCCACAATTAAATGCAGTGTTGAAAATTTTTGGTATCCACTTGCCTGACACCACAAGTTTGCACGGTTTTCTTGTGATTGCGGTGATTGTTGGGGTCATGTTCTATGTAATTGTCTACCGAAGTCGTTTTGGTTTTGACTTGTTGGCAAGTGGTCGTAATGCAAATGCGGCCCGAGTCAGCGGAGTACATCCAAAGACGATGGTGATTCGGACCATGGCGCTATCGGGTGGTTTGGCTGGGCTGGCTGGCATGTCCGTATTGCTATGTCAGCAGTTTGAGTATGGAGATCGATTCCCTCTTCAACTGGGTTTCGCAGGGATCTCGGTAGCACTGTTGGGTCGAAACTCGCCAGTTGGAATAGCCTTTTCTGCGATGGCGATGGCGCTTATTGAACAAGGGTCTAGAGGTTTGGTGACTGCCAATATTCCACAGGAGATCGGGCAAATAGTTCAGGGAACACTGTTGGTGGTTGCAGTGATTATGTATGAAATTGCAAATCGTCGAAATCAAACAAGAATGATTAAAGAGTCAGCACTTGCTTTGACTAATGAAAAGGTTGCGCTATGAAAAGTGGTTTGATGTCATTGTTTCGTGGGTCGACGACTGAGCGCAAGCAAAATGTCTGGGTGGCGTCATTGTTTGCCGGTCTTGGGGTGATGTCAATTTTGTCGATGGCTCGGATATTTGCGCATGCACCCGATCTCACTAGCAGTGGAACATTCGGCGGTGCAATCGGACTGGCCACACCTGTAGCAATGGCAGGTATCGCAGGTCTGGTTTCTGAACGAGCCGGAGTTGTGAATATCGGGCTACAGGGGATGATGGTGCTAGGTACCTGGGGTGGGGGGTATTTCGGTTGGCATTACGGACCATGGGGGGCACTTCTTGGTGGTGCCGCTTTTGGCGCATTGGGAGGAGCTCTTCACGCTTTAAACACGATTCAGTTTGGTGTAGATCACGCAATTTCTGGGGTTGCGATAAACCTTCTCGCTCCGGGAGTAACTCGATTTTTGTCGAGTATTTTCTTTCAGGGAGTGGATGGGGGATCGTTGACCGATTCTCCCCCCGTTGGAAATTTGGGGAAGCTCACAATGCCATTTCTTGCTGGAGGACGGATTGGTAGTTTTTCAACGCCAGATTTTTTTGGTTATCTAGAGAAGCACCAGATTTTCCTCATCTCTGACGTATCCGGGCTGTGCGGAGGGTTTTTGCGAGATATCGCGTCAGAGACTGTGCTGTTGCTGTCGATTGTCCCCTTAACCGCTTTTGTTCTATGGAGGACGCCTTTTGGTCTTCGTTTACGGGCATCTGGCGAAAAACCATCGGCAGCTGATTCGTTGGGAGTAAATGTTGTTGGGATTCGTTGGGTTGCTTTGGTCATCTCAGGAGCAATTGCTGGTTTGGGTGGTGCGTGGCTTGTTATAAACATCGGAAAATATCAGCAGGGGCAGGAAGGGCTACGAGGTTTTCTCGGGCTGGCTGCGGTTATTTTCGGCAACTGGAAACCATTTGGAGTATTCCTTGGTGCACTCCTGTTCCAATTTACCGAGTCGCTTCGAATGCAATTAGGCGATAATCCGTCTAGAGGATTCGTTTTTGCTGTCGCCATAGGTTTGGCCTTATTCGGATTGTTCCAACTATTCCGAAAATCTAAGAGGAGCAGTCTTATTTTAGTCTCAATTTCATTGTTGCTTTTAGTTTACATAGTCAATGTTGTTCGAGTTGATGACAAATTGTCTTCAACGTTTCCTTTTTTAATTACATTGCTAGTACTTGTTTTTTCTTCATCGCGTTTACGTCCGCCGGCTTCGATTGGATTGCCGTGGTCGAGGGGTAAAGACAGTTAGCTCAGGTTCTTGGCAGATTGAGATTGTCGCACGACATTCCACTGTTTGACCGTGCGTTGTGCAAGATCTGAAATGGATAAATCCTGCATGCCTGGGATTCTCGTGACAATGCGATTGTTTAGCTTTCTCGAAAGGTAGTTGTCGAATCTCGAGCCGCCGACAAGTGCGCCAGAAATTGCGCCAACTGTGGCCCCATTGCAATCCGTATCGAGTCCAGCCATTACAGCTATTGACATTGCGGAGATAGGTTCACCGCTACTAAAGAGTAAAGCAATTATGCAGGTGCACGCATTGTTGATCGTGTGGACAGGGCTCATTAGGTACTCGGATAGTCCGTAAATATAGCTCTCTAACTTGTTCATCGCTACTTGCCAATCGTTGGAAGAATTACAAAGCGCGAGCGTCTCATGAATGGCAATAGCCAGATTGCATTCTGCTGGAATTTCAGACAAAGCAATCTTGATTAAATCAAGTGGATCTTTAATAACGAATGCTGCAGATTGAAGTGCAGCAAAAAACATTGATCCATAGATTCCGTTCGCAGTGTGGGTCCAAGAAGCATCTCGGTAAGCAAATTCAGCTGCTAATTCCGGATGTCCCGCTGCTACCCAAGCCCATGAGTCACTTCGTATTTGTGCTCCGATCCACTCTCTGTATGGGTTTCGGTTTCGTCGACAGAATTCTGCTGTGGCAATTGATCGTTCGCCACCGTCTGATCCCCAGCGTGCCGTGCGAGTAGCGTAGTTGAGGAGTGCTTGCACCTCAGCTGTGCAAAGCGAACTCAAAGGGAAGTGAGAAATCCACCATTCGGCTATGTCGGACCAAGAAAATTCTGGACCGAATGACTCCATGATGCAAAGACCTGCGATTGAGTAATGGATATCGTCATCAGGCTCCATGTACGCAATAGTCGACCTCACTGACTTAGATCCCCAAGGAGCACTCGCATTTTCGTTTTCGACAAAGTAATCGACAAGGGGCCAATCATGAGATTGGCTTAAACGCTCCCGAATCTTCTTTCTGCCAATATATTTTTTGTCAGAGACTAGGACTCCGACTTGTTCAACGGGTAGCCCGAGTGCGCATCCAGTCGTGCGGCCTAACCATGCTCCCAAAAATCCGTCAAGTAGATCTGATTCTGTAGGAGACCAATTCAAAATACGTGGGCCTTGTGGACGTAAAAGTCTGATGCTTTCTAGATCATTTGGGTGTGACTTTGCCGCCCGGACAGGTCGTTCAAGATTATCGAGTTGGTCGTAGAGAGACCAGATGCTCTTCTCGTTCCATGCATCCAATACTGGGTCGAGTTGGCGAATTTGTTGCGCCAGGGATTTGGGAATCTTCGCACCCTCGTCTTGGGCGGCGCTCACTTCCGCTAGGAGAAGTGAAAATGGAGTGTTCCAGATTGTCAATTGGTATTTTCTTTCTGAGTTGATATTGCAAGCAATACTTTAGGCATAGATTAATGGTTGCATGTCGAATCAAATACACCATAGAAGTTCTCTCCCGGTGCGACACAACGTCATCATTGACTGTGATCCAGGCCACGATGATGTTTTTGCAATCGGGTTAGCCGCTTCTTTCTGCAACATTCTGGGGATTACTTCTGTTGTAGGAAATTCAATAATCGAAAACACAACCACCAATGCTTTAATTGCAGCAAATCTTTTTGATCTTCAAGATGTCCCAGTTGTGATGGGAGCTAAATATCCGTTAAGCGGCAACATCGATCATGTCACTCAAGCGCATGGTGAAAGTGGTTTGGATGGCCCAATTCGTCGTACACCGTATGGAAGGTTGGACGATCGGGACGCCGTGGATTTTTTAGTTGAAACATGTCGGACCAACGAAGGCGCGTGGATAGTTGCTATAGGTCCACTTACGAATATCGCATTAGCAATAAGGGCAGATCGAACGATTGTTAACAAAATTTCAGGCATATCACTTATGGGTGGTTCGCTCACTCACGGTAATGTGACTGCGGCAGCTGAGTACAACATTTGGTTTGATCCACAAGCTGCATCAGAAGTCTTCGGATCTGGTGCACGAATTAAAATGTGTGGTTTGGATTTGACGGATCAATTGACTGTCAATGGAAAATTCGCAGCTGACCTGATGGAGATCTCTACTGATACAAGCAGATTTTGTTCAGAATTAATTGATTATTACCAGGGTTACGCAGCCAAAATGGCGGGAGTTACGGGACCTGAATCCTTGCTTGTTGGTGCGCCACTGCATGATCCGTGTGCCGTGCTGGCTATCACTCATCCAGAACTGTTTACCTCTGAGCGCATGGATGTGATCATTGAAACTACAGGCATACATACGTTGGGGATGACACTGGCTGACACAAGACCGTGGGAAAATCATTCAGAGTCATTAATTGAAGTGATGAAATCGATAAATGCAAAAGAAGCCCTACAGATAATTGTCAACTCCTTTAAGGTAGCGAAGTGACTAATTTTTAGAATTTGGCCGAAACGCTTCAACACCATTGCCCACGTCGATATGGGCACCACCAATGATGTCGATGCAATAGGGAATAGCTGGCAACACGGCATCAAGGCACTGCGCAATTGACGTTGGTTTGCCGGGCAAGTTGACGATGAGGCACGAGCCTCGAATGCCGGCAGTCTGCCTGGACAGAATTGCAGTGGGAACATATTGCAGGCTTACCTGACGCATCAGTTCGCCAAAGCCGGGCATCATCTTTTGACATACGGCTTCAGTGGCCTCTGGCGTGATGTCGCGAAGTGCTGGGCCTGTGCCACCGGTGGTAACAATCAGAGAGCATCCCTCGGTGTCGGCGAGATCAATCAAGGTTGCCGAAAGCACATCGGTTTCGTCGGGAACAATTCGTGAAACATCGGTCCATTCACTGGTGATGTGCTTGCCGAGGTATTCGCGAATTGCTGGGCCACCCAAGTCTTCATACACACCCTGTGAGGCGCGATCGGAAACTGTTACAACACCAATTCGAGCAATTACCACTGCAACAACTTTGGGTCGTGCCGGCGGCTCGGGCGAGTAAAACGCAATTTAAGTGAACGCATCACTTGCTTCATTCCGTAGCGGAACCCCACTCGCGTAAATGCCGCGTTAGAAAGAGTTTGCAGCCGCTCTGTGGTCTGGCGCAAGTTCGTGAGGAACGCCTGCTGCAGCGGGTCGAGCACAAACGTTGCAGTGGATGCCGCGTAGTTGTGGCGCTCAAAATGAAACCACTCATAATCTTCGTGGTACGTCTGTTCAAGCAGGTCGGCGGTTTCGCGATCGAATACTTGATCCACCTTGATGCCTAGTCCGCTGTTCAGGCGTTGAAGCGCAATGTTGGTTCCGCCACGTGCATTCAATACGTCGGCAAGGCGCTGCATTTCTCCATGCTTATCAATGTGAATGAACTCTTGATACTCCAATTGGTTGGAATACAACGTGTTGAACTGTGGTCGAAAGTGATCATCTATCGAGAAAGCGTCGCGGTCGGCGTGAATTGCGCGAGCAAACTTCTTAAACGTTGCAGCAACATCCACGCGTCCATCAACCAACACGTCTGAACACGCATCAATAATTGATCTTGGGGTTCCAGGTGCTCGAAGGAAGGCACGATTTTCCCACGACGAGTACGCACGCTTCAGTGGGTCGCGAAGTGCTGCAACTCGCAGCCATTCTGGCGACTGAATGACTTCCCATTGTTCCTTCGGGGTGAGGTCAAACATGCGACGTAGCCCATGCACGCGGTAGTTGTGGATAGTCTGTTCTTGCGAAATATTTGGCGTAATTATCTCGCGGGCTGCTTGTTCGTTATACGTACCCTCAACTTGAGAGACCAATAACTTCAAGGTGCTGCAAGCCACTTTCGTCGTGGGCACATACATCACTTTGATGCGGGGAGCGATCAACGCATACCCAATCATTAAAGGAAGTTGCGGGTGCGGATCGTATTGCACGTGTTCTATCTTTTCAGGTCACAACGTAACAACACGTCACGCAACAATGTTTCAACGCACTGGTCTACAGATTCGCCGTTAGCGCACAACACAAACTCGGGGTTGATTGGCGCTTCGTATGGAGCGTTTACGCCGGAAAGCCCAATGCTTGCACCTGCCTTTACCTGTGCGTATAAGCCTTTGGTGTCGCGCTTTTCGCATTCGGCTAGCGAAGTAGCAACATGCACCTCAACAAATTCCAGATTGTCCGATGTGTGTATCAGACGAGCGAATTGGCGCCCAGAAGCAAATGGGCTGATGATGGGTACCAGGGTGATCGCACCAGAACTAGCAAATAGCTTGGCGACCTCTGCCATGCGGCGAACGTTTTCTGCTCGATCGTCGTCGGTGAACCCAAGGTCGCTATTGAGACCATGCCGCACATTGTCGGCATCCAATACGTAGGCGAATTTGCCCAATTCAGTTAATTTGCGCGCCAGCTCGTGAGCAATGGTCGACTTTCCCGACCCCGATAAACCTGTGAGCCAAATAGTCATACCGTGAAATTTGTGGGCATTCCAAAGCTGTTCACGACTGACCTTGGGCTCATGCCACACGGGTTGGTTCGCCGAGTTTGTCATGTGCGAGGCGACAACAGCATTCCTGCACCTGCGGTCTGACCTGTTGCTTCGTCAACGATGATGAAGCAGCCCGTGGTGCGGTTCTGGTGGTAGTCGTCAAACATCAGCGGAGCAGTGGTGTGCAGAGTGACTCTGCCAATTTCGTTCATTGCTAGTTGATTTACGCCAGTTTCGCGACTGAGCGTGGAGATGTTCAAGCGATACAACACTTCGGTGATTTTTGTACGCGCAACTTTTGACGTGTGCTTGATGGTGTAAATCTTGTCTGGCTGCATTGGTGCTGCATCGTCCATCCAACACAACATGGCTTCAAGTTCTTGCGATACTCGAGGCCTATTGTTTGGGCGGCAAATCATGTCGCCGCGGGTAATGGAAAGATCGTCAGCGAGCAACACGGTGACCGCTTGACCTGGTGTTGCCTCTTGCAGTGGGCCTGTAGGTGAATCAATTCCAGTAATGGTGCTCGTAAGCCCCGAAGGGAGCACCATGATTTCGTCGCCAACACGCAGTACGCCTCCAGCAACACGACCTGCATAGCCACGGTAATCAGGGAAGTCTGCGCGTTGCGGGCGGATAACAAATTGCACAGGGAAGCGGGTATCAATTCGATTGTCGTCACTCGCGGTGTACACATTTTCCAAATGGTGTAAGAGCGTTGGGCCTTCGTACCAATCCATATTGGATGAACGTGTAACGCAGTTGTCGCCAGCGAGCGCACTGATTGGCAGGAAGGTGACGTCTTGCAGATCGAGTCGTGATGCAAATTCTTCAAATTCACCACGAATGCGATCAAACACTTCTTGGTCGTAACCAACAAGGTCCATCTTGTTTACGCAAATAACCAGGTGGGGAACACCAAGTAACGAAACGAGCAGGCTGTGTCGGCGTGTTTGTTCAATTACTCCAGTGCGTGCATCGATCAGCACAATGGCGAGGTCCACGTTCGACGCGCCAGTAATCATGTTGCGCGTGTATTGAATGTGACCTGGGCAGTCAGCGATGATGAATGAACGCTTCGGTGTCGCAAAGTAGCGGTACGCAACGTCAATGGTGATGCCTTGCTCGCGTTCTGCGCGTAATCCGTCGGTGAGCAAGGAAAGATCTACGTAGTCGTCGCCGCGGCGCTTACTGACCGCTTCAATGTGCTCGAGCTGGTCTTCGAAAATGCTCTTCGAGTCATACAACAGGCGGCCGATGAGTGTTGACTTGCCGTCATCGACAGAACCAACCGTTGCAAAGCGCAGGCGTTCCATTAGAAGTAGCCCGTTCGCTTGCGGTCTTCCATGCCGGCTTCAGACATGCGGTCATCTGCGCGTGTCGCGCCACGCTCTGTTACTCGGGCGACTGCTGTTTCAGCAATGATGTCGTCAGCTGTGGACGCACTCGATGCAACGGCTGCGGTACATGTTGCATCGCCAACAGTTCGGAAACGTACTTGCATCTGCTCAACAGTTGCGCCTTCGTCAGGAGGCAAAAAGTCGGTGACTGCCATCAGCATGTTGTCGCGCCTAAAGATTGGGCGAGTATGTGCGTAATAAATACTTGGCAGGTCAATGTTGTACTGGCCGATGAAACTCCAAATATCAAGTTCGGTCCAGTTTGAGAGTGGGAAGATGCGGAAGTGTTCGCCTTGGCGATGCCGACCGTTGTAAATGCCCCACAGCTCTGGGCGTTGATTCTTTGGGTCCCACTGACCGAAGGAGTCGCGGTGTGAGTACACACGTTCCTTTGCGCGGGCGCGTTCTTCGTCGCGTCGTGCGCCACCAAATACAGCATCGAATCGGTGTTCGGCAATGGAGTCAAGCAGCGTGACCGTTTGCAGTGGATTTCGGCTGGCTCGTGGCCCTGACACGTCGGCAACCTTGCCGGAGTCAATAGATGCCTGCACTGAACCGACAATCAGCTGCACGCCAGTTTCGGCAACGCATCGATCGCGGAATTCAATGACCTCGGGGAAGTTGTGTCCGGTGTCGATGTGCATCACAGGGAATGGGATTCGAGCAGGTGCAAAGGCGCGCATGGCTAGGTGCAGCATGACGACTGAATCTTTTCCACCTGAGAACAGCAGTACGGGGCGCTCGAACTCGGCAGCCACTTCGCGAATGATGGTGACGGACTCGTCAATCAGACCATCGAGCGAGGTTTTCATACGGCTTCAGGATAGTTGACGGACCTTCCTAATTTTTTGTAAAACGTAGTCATTCAGTGGATTTTGGGCTATCCAGACCGTGTTACTCTCGGGGCGTGCCAGCCGGCGCGGAGAACCAACAATGGCTATGCGTTTCGCATAGGGGGAGAGCAATTAGATGAAAATGAAACACCTCAAGGGGATTGCCCTTGCAGCAGCTGCGGTCGTAGGACTTGCAGCATGCGGCGGAAGCAGTTCATCCACAGACACCACAGCAGCCGCTGGTGGCGACTACAGCAACTTGAAAGTTGCCGTTGTCTACATCGGCGTTCCTGGAGATGCTGGATACACCTATCAGCATGATCAGGGAATCGCAGAACTCGAAGCAGAGCTCGGCATCACTGTTACCCGTTTGGAGAACATTCCAGAAGGTGCAGAATCCGCAGCAACATTCGACCAACTCGCAGCCGAGGGTTACAACCTAATTTTCGGTACCTCGTTCGGTTACATGGACCCAATGCTTGAAGTTTCGGCTAAGTATCCAAACGTGTGCTTCGAGCACGCGACTGGTTACAAGACCTCAACAAACATGGGCACGTACTTTGGTGCAGCAGAAGAAGCTCGTTACCTCTCCGGTATCGCAGCGGGCGCAGCATCAAAGACTGGCAAACTTGGTTACGTTGCAGCATTCCCAATTCCAGAAGTTGTTCGCGGTTTGAACGCCTTCACATTGGGTGCTCGTTCGGTGAATCCAAAAGCAACTGTTCAAGTTGCATGGACTTCAACCTGGTTTGACCCAGCTAAGGAAAAAGAAGCAGCACAGTCATTGTTGCAAGCAGGCGCAGATGTTCTTGGTATGCACCAGGACTCAACTGCAACTGGTGAAGCAGCAATGGAAGCTGGTGGCAAGTGGGTTGGTTACAACTCCGACACCAAGGCTGGCGACTTCCCAGACACCTGGCTCACCGCTCCAATTTGGGACTGGGGTCCTTACTACATCAAGGCTGCTAAGTCGTTTGCTGCTGGTACCTGCGATGTTTCGCAGTTCTACGGCAACATGGCAGACGGAACGGTCAAGTTGGGAACCTTCGGTTCTTCGGTAACTGCAGAAACACAGGATCTCATTGCTGAGAAGGCTGCTGCAATCATCGACGGATCATTTGCTCCTTTCACTGGACCAATCAAAGACAACACAGGTAAGGAAGTTATTGCCGCCGGAGTGGTTGCGCCTTTGGGCGACCTGCTCGGTATGCAGTACCTTGTTGAAGGTGTTATTGGCGAAATTCCAAAGAGCTAGTTCTCTATGAGTAGTGCCTCTTCTGAGGCCGCAATGGGGTCGCACCGCTTAGGCGGTGCGACCCTCTTTGCATTGTCTGCCCGACAAGTAACGAAGCGTTTCCCTGGCGTTCTGGCCAATGACCGGGTTGATTTCGACTTGCTGCCTGGCGAAGTACACACGCTGCTTGGTGAAAACGGAGCAGGAAAGAGCACCCTTGCTTCGGTGTTGTGTGGTTTGTACAAGCCAGATGAAGGCGCGGTGCTGCGTAATGGCACACAGGTTCGCCTCACGAGCCCACGTCATGGTTTACAAAATGGCATCGCAATGGTGCATCAGCATTTCCGTTTGGTGGATCGATTTACTGTTGCAGAAAATGTTGTGCTTGGCCATCGGAATTTGCCGTTTCGGTTGCGAGCAAATGATTTGGAAGATCAAGTTGCTCAAGTTGCCGAGCGTTTTGGATTACCACTTGACCCGCGGGCAACGGTTGGCGAATTGTCGGCTGGCCAACGTCAGCGCGTTGAAATTGTTAAGGCGTTGTACCAAGGTGCAGAGATTCTGTTGCTCGATGAGCCAACCGCATTGTTGGCTCCGCCAGAAGTAGAAAAGCTGTTTGAAACTGTTCGTGCGATGACGCAAGCGGGCAAATCCGTTGTGTTCGTGAGCCACAAGCTCGGTGAAGTTGTTGACATTTCCGATCGCGTAACGGTGATGCGTGACGGACGGGTAACGGGTTCGGTTGCACGAGGAGAAGCCGACACTCGAAAACTTGCCGAACTCATGGTTGGTCGCGATATTGATCTTTCTCCTCGTAGGTCGCGTGCTGCTGCTCAAGAGACGTTGTTGCAACTCGACAAAGTTGGTCTAACAAAAGATGGCATAGAGCGAATTGCAAACGTTTCGCTGAGCGTCCGTGCAGGTGAAATCGTCGGTATTGCTGGCGTGTCGGGCAACGGTCAGCGCGAACTTGCAGAAATTGTGGCTGGCTTGCAGGCTCCAACTAGCGGAGAGATTTTGATTAATAGCGTTCGAGTAAACGGCATGGGCACGCGTCATGTTCGCAAAGCTGGTCTTGCATATGTTCCTGAAGACCGTCTCGGAACTGGCCTGGCGCCATCGTTATCCATTGTTGACAACTTGGTGCTCACGCGCGATCGCGGCTTCCTGGTTGATCGCAAATCGGCACTTGCTGAAGCAGAAGCGTTTATTAAACAGCTAGAAATTAAAACGCCTCACGCGCACACGGCAACCCGCAAACTTTCAGGCGGTAACTCCCAGAAAGTTTTGCTCGCTCGTGAAATTTTTGCCGCTGGCGATCATTCGCGCGTGTTGGTGGTGTGTTCGCCTACGCGCGGTTTGGACGTGGGCGCCGTAGAAGCAGTTCACAAATTGCTCGATGAGGCGAGAAGCGCTGGCAAAGCTGTTTTGCTCATTAGCGAAGACCTCGATGAAGTGCTAACGCTTGCCGACAAAGTGCTGGTGTTGTACCGAGGCTCTGTCGTGCACGAAGTTGCGGGAACAGAAGTAGACGTTGAAGCGGTAGGTCTTGCGATGGCAGGTTTGTCGTGATTATCGGAAACTTCCGAATTGAACTGGAACCACGCTTGACATCGCCCAAGTGGCTGTATGCAGCGGTGCCTGCGGGTTCGCTTGTTTTTGCATTCATTGTTGGCGGAGTGTTTCTTGCACTCACTGGTCATTCACCAATTGGTACTTATAGTTCGCTTATTAGCCACGGCTACACCTCAACAAAAGGAATCACCAACACACTGGGTTTGGCGACTCCACTCATTTGCACGGGTCTTGCTGCTGCCTTTGCATTTCGCATGAATTTGTTCAACATCGGTGAGGAAGGCCAGATGTACTTGGGCATGATCGGTTCGGCATGGGCAGGCATTGCCCTTGCTGGGCACTTGCCTCATGTACTTGCTGTACCAACCGTGCTGATTGTTGGAGCCGCTGCTGGTGCGTTGTGGGTGTTGTTGCCAGCTGTGTTGCGCGCCAAGTTGGGTACGAGCGAAATTGTGAGCACCTTGTTGCTGAATTACGTGGCGCTGAACTTGGTGAACTATTTCATTTTTGGAAGTCGTGGATTCTTCAGAGATCCAACAACTTCCTTTCCACAGGGTCGAGGGGTAGAAGAGACTGCTCGCTTCCATAGTTTCGGAACATCGAATACCTATCCAACCGTCATCATTGCAGTGCTCTTGGCGGTGGCGCTGTATTGGTTCATGAAGCGCTCGAATTTCGGTTATGAAACATCAGTATTTGCAGACTCACCGAACACTGCTCGTTATGCCGGCATGAATTCCACGAAGCTCACGCTGTCGGTGTTGCTGTTCTCGGGTGCATTAGCCGGGCTTGCAGGTGCAATGTACGTCGTTGGGCCTGCAGGAAAAGTAGACCCAGGCTTGTTGCAAATTGGTCTTGGTTACGCAGGCATCGTGGTGGCCGCACTTGCTCGATACAACTTCTTTGCGGTGGTGCTGACAGCAATCTTGTTTGCAGGATTGCGAGTTGGTGGTGCGTCATTGCAGATTTCTTCAAACCCAGTACCAATTGCAATTGCGGTAGTGCTGCAAGGTTCGGTGTTGTTGTTTGCGCTTGGTGGGGAAATCTTTAGGCGCAACCGATTGCGCATTCGACGCGTGCAGCAAGTGAGCGTGGCATCGTGAACTCAAACGTTTGGATTCTTACTTTTGCTGATGCAATCAGCATCGCTACAACGCTCATTCTTGCCACCATTGGCGCAATTCTCACCGAGCGTTCTGGTGTGATCAATCTTGGAGTTGAAGGCATCTTGCTGATGGGCGCTGTAACAGCGTTCTTGGTAGGCGATGGAACCCACAATTTGTGGTTCGCGCTGTTCATGTCAATTTTGGTTGGTGTGGCAATGGCTACAGTTCACGCAATCCTCACCATCACGTTGCGGGCTAATCAGATTGTTGCTGGTTTGGCGCTCGTTATTTTTGGCACGGGACTATCTCAGTACATTGGCAAGCCCGTAGAGGGTAAGTCGCGTCCAGTGACCATTGAGCCGATGCATCTTGGCAAGTTGTCCGAAATTCCTGTGATCGGACCAATTCTGTTTGGTCATGACATCTTCACCTATCTCACATGGGCTGGTGCATTGGTGTGCTCGCTGTATCTCAATCGCACGCGTCCTGGACTGGTTCTGCGCGCAACTGGCGATGCACCGGCAACCGTAGATGCACAGGGCGTTTCGGTGGCGATGGTTCGGTTCGTGCACACCATTTTGGGCGGTGCGCTAATGGGCCTAGCTGGTGGCTGGTTCATGCTTGCTCGAGGAACGGCATGGAGTCAGGCAGCAACAACCAACGGCATTGGCTGGATCGCGTTGTCACTCGTGGTATTTGCCGCCTGGAGGCCACTACGAGCCATTGCAGGCGCCGTGCTGTTCGGCTTCACCTTGCAGGTGCCGTACACGTTGCAAGGCCAGCAGATCAATATCTTGCCTCCCGAAATTGTGCAGATGTTGCCATTCGTTGCAACGTTGTTTGTGCTCGTCGCTCTGTCAACACCGCGAGCTCGCAAGTTGCTTGGTGCTCCAAAGATGCTTGGGCAACCATTCGTTCGCGACGAACGGTAATTCGGCATGTTGCTTTCGCGCGCAAGTTCTAATGCCGACATTCTCGGTGTGTTGCATCAGGTTGCCGATGCAGTTGCAGTAGTACTCGAGTCAAATACCGATTGGGGACTTTCCGGTGTTCGTCACACGCAGTATTCGGTAGATGTTGCAGCCGACAATGCGGCATTAGCAATTTTGCATGCAGCCGGTTGTGCGGTGTTGTCAGAAGAAAGCGAACGCACGGGCGAATTTGGTGCAGACACCATCATGGTCATTATGGACCCACTCGATGGTTCTACAAATGCCAGCAGAGGAGTGCAGTGGTATGCCACAGCGCTATGCGCAATCGATCAAGATGGTCCGCGTGCAGCTCTTGTAGTGAATCAGGCTTCAGGGAAAGACCGCTACTGGGCAACTCGAGGTGACGGCGCGTTTCACAATGGCAAGCGCATGTCGCACTCTGGATGCACCGAATTGAAACAAGCAGTTGTGGGTGTTTCTGGTTTGGCATCGTTTCGTCCGAAGTGGGCACAGTTTCGTGCACTTGGAGCAGCAGCGCTTGACATTTGCTTAGTTGCGCAAGGTGTGCTGGATGGCTGGATCGATTTTCATAGTCACGGCGTGTGGGACTACATGGCGAGCATCATGATTTGCGAAGAAGCAGGTGTGTCGTTTGCAGAGCACGAAGACCGTGATCTAGCAGTTACTGAATATGCATCTAAGCGCACACCAATAGTTGCTGCAACTCCAGAGTTACTGAACTCGCTC
>CANIHL010000027.1 GCA_947467375.1 Acidimicrobiaceae bacterium
ACCATCACACTCGTGGGAAATCTCACCCGCGACTCAGAACTTCGTTTCACCACTTCCGGTCGTGGCGTCGCATCATTCGGCATAGCCGTTGGTCGTCGCTATCAGGTCAACGGCGAGTGGCAGGAACAAACGTCATACTTCAATGTCACCGCATGGGGCCAACTTGGAGAAAACGCAGCAGCGTCACTCACCAAGGGTGCTCGCGTTGTGGTTACCGGCCGACTTGAGCAGCGTGAGTACACCACTCGCGAAGGCGACAAGCGCACGGCAATTGACGTCATCGCTGACGAACTCGGACCAAGCCTTCGTTGGGCTACAGCGCAAGTTGAGCGCACTCCACGAACCGATGGTCAGGGTGCAGCCAAGGGTGGCGCAAGCCCAGTTGGCGAATCAAATCCGTTTGACAGCGGCGAAGAACCTTTCTGAAACATTCACCACTCGAACATCACTCATCGCATAAAGGAAACACACCATGACCAGTAAAAAGAACAAAGAGCGCGCAGCCAAAGCGGCGATGCGCAAATACAAGAAGCGCCCAAATGTGTTGCACGCCGAAAAGGTTGGCTTCATCGACTACAAGGACGTCAACTTGTTGCAACGCTTCATGTCGGATCGTTCAAAGTTGCGTGCCCGCCGCATGAACGGAAACACCGTGCAGCAGCAGCGTGACGTTGCACTTGCAGTGAAGAACGCACGTGAAATGGCTTTGTTGCCATACACGAAGCGCGTTGCTTCGGCACGAGCACCACGACGCGGTGAAGAGGACGGTTCATACAACGATCGTCCACGCCGTTCACGTGACAAGGACTCGTCAGAATCATTGGCAGACACCTACAAAGACGTCATCGAAGCAGCCGTAGTGGCACCGCTTGCTGACGAAATTGCAGTTGTCGATGCAACACCAGAGGAGGCATAAATCATGAAAGTTTTGCTTCGTAAAGACGTCAATGGCCTCGGCCGTCGCGGCGACATCGTGACCGTGTCTTCAGGACACGCTCGCAACCTCTTGCTTCCTGGCGGACTGGCAATTCTTGCCACCGATGGTGCAGTAACTCAGGCAAACTCCATGCGTCGCGCTCGCGATTTGCGTGAAGCAGCCGACCGTGATTCAGCATTCGCAATTTCTGCAGAGCTTGCCAAGCACACCATCACGGTGAAAGCAAAGGCAGGCGCTGAAGGTCGGTTGTTCGGATCAGTTACTGCAAACGACATTGTTTCTGCAGTGAAAGATCAGACATCTGTCGTTCTCGACCGCAAAGTTGTCAACATCGAAACGCCAATTCGCACAACGGGTGCTCACCAAGTGAGCGTTGCATTGTTCGAGGGCATCACCGGTGTGGTGAATTTGTCGGTTGTTGCACAATAGGGAAGTGTCGCTAGCCCTCAACAAGGCCCAACGGGCAAGGTAGTTGCATGTCGAACACAAGCGAGAATAGAACCGATTCACGTTCTGGCTCTCGCGGTGCGCAGCGTGTTCCGCCACACAACCTCGATGCCGAAGCTTCATTGCTCGGTGCAATGTTGCTCTCGCGCGAAGCAGTGGGCATTGCTGTTGAACGTGGTGTTCACCCAGACGAGTTCTATAAGCCAGCCCACCGTCATATTTTTGACGCCATTCGCTCGCTCAACACTTCTGGCGAACCAGTAGACCCCATCACTGTTGCCGACGAACTTCGTCGCCACCAATTGCTTGAAGGTATTGGTGGACTCGAAGAACTGTTGGCACTACAAAACGCAACGCCTGCAGTTTCCAGTGCAGAGCGTTACGCAAAGATTGTTCGCGACACCGCACGCTTGCGACGACTCATTGGCGCTGCAGGTGATATTGCTGAAATCGGCTACGGCGAACCAGACGATGTTGAACGCGCACTCGACGAAGCAGAAAGCCGCATCTTCGATATTTCTGAGAGCAACGTTGGCGACAGCTCTGAGCGGCTTGACGTATTAATTAAAAAAGCATTTGATCAACTCGAAGATCGAGCAAACAACAACGACGTGATGACCGGTGTGCCAACGGGTTATGTCGACTTAGACAAAGTGCTGCTTGGTCTACAACCAGGAACACTCAATATCGTGGGTGCTCGACCTGCAATGGGTAAGAGCGCATTCGCACTGGGTATTGCAGTGCATGCTGCCCAACATTTAAACCAGCCCGTGCTGTTCTTCTCGTTGGAAATGGGTAAAGCCGAATTGTCGCAACGTATTTTGGCAAGCGAAGCGCGCGTTGACGGAACGGTGTTTCGTACTGGCCGACCAACGCCAAAAGATTGGACCAAAATTGGTCACGCAGTTGGCCGTCTTGATATTCCGCTCATCATTGATGACAGCGCAGGCACCACGGTTGGACAAATTCGCGCAAAAGCACGCCGTGTCTACAGCCGCGAAGGTGGACTAGCGCTCATTGTTATTGACTATTTGCAATTGATGGGTGGCGACGGTCGTCCGGAAAACCGCCAATTAGAAGTGAGCGAAATCAGTCGAAAACTGAAGTTGCTCGCCCGCGAATTTAATGTTCCGGTACTTGCATTAAGTCAGTTGAGTCGAAGTTTGGAAAGCCGACAAGATAAGCGCCCAACGCTTTCCGACTTGCGCGAATCTGGAGCACTTGAGCAAGACGCCGACGTCGTGATGTTTTTGTATCGCGGTGAAATTTACGAGCAAGATCCAAACCTCAAAGGTTTTGCCGAAATCAGCGTTGCGAAGCATCGTGCCGGTCCACTTGGCCTTGCAAAACTTGCATGGTTGGCAACGTACACACGCTTTGAAAACATGGCGATGGACAACTCAATCGAAGACGTACTTGGCGACTAGTCGTGTTTCTTGGTAAAGACCTCCTCGCGTGGTTGGTTCTGGCATTTGGGGCGGCAATGTGTGTTGGCAATGTGCTTGCGGTCGTAAGGCCACCTCAAAAAGTTGCCGAAGGATCTCTCCCTCAGGCGCCTCGCAGTCGATCGTTTGCCATGGCCGCAGTTGGCTTCGTTGCCGCTCTCTGGGCATTGCTCAGCCTCGTCTCGTAAAGCCCATATTTCGCGAGGTTTTCCCACCGAGGGGTCCGTTCACTAGGGTGCTTCGTTGTGATCTTGTCTGACAAAAGTATTCGCGAGGCCCTCGGCCAGGGTCGCATCATTATTGACCCACTCGATGAATCGTGCATTCAGCCATCATCAATTGATGTCAAGGTGTCAAACCTGTTCCGCGTGTTTCGCAATCACACCTCAGCGGTAATTGATGTCAAAAAAGATCTCACCGATTTAACCGAGCTTGTTGAAGTTCCCGAAGATGGTGTGTTTATGTTGCACCCAGGTGAGTTTGTATTGGGTTCCACGCTTGAGCGCGTAGCAATTGCAGACGATCTTGTGGCACGAGTTGAAGGCAAGAGTTCGCTGGGTCGACTCGGACTTCTTATCCACTCAACGGCCGGTTTCATCGATGCTGGCTTTGATGGCCACATCACACTTGAGTTATCAAATGTGGCGAACTTGCCCATCACCTTGTACCCAAACATGAAAATTGGTCAAGTGAGTTTCATGACCATGACGACGCCAGCCGACAACCCGTATGGAAAAGGTGCGCGCGGATCTAAATATCAAGGTCAGCGTGGGCCAACCCCAAGTCGGTATTTCGAAAACTTTTTAAAGTAAACGAATTATTCGCCAGCAACCGGCGCACTGAGTGGTGCTGAACTTGCAGCACGAAGTCGCTCACCATTTTCAATTGCGTCGAGCAAGTGAATGGAAATGTCGGCAACTTTCACTTCGTGTTCTTCCTTGCCAGCACCCTTCACACCGTCGTCCAACATGATGTAACAGAACGGACATGCGGTTGCGACGCGTGAAGCACCTGTTGAAATTGCTTCAGCAGCACGCTCGTCGTTCACCTTTGTTCCGATGGTTTCTTCCATCCACATTCGAGCTCCGCCAGCGCCACAGCACATTCCCTTGGTGCCGTTGCGCGGCATTTCAACAATGTCAACACCCTTAATGGATCCGACAACGTTGCGAGGTGCCATGTACACGTCGTTGTGACGGCCGAGGTAACACGAGTCGTGATACGTGATGCGCTCTTCAAGTGTTGCATCGCTGACATCGAGCTTGCCCGAGTCAATGAGGTGTTCAAGTAACTGTGAGTGGTGAATCACTTCGTATGTTCCACCGAACTGCGGGTACTCGTTAGCAAGTGTGTTGAAGCAGTGCGGGCACTGCGTAATAATTTTGCGCACACCCATGCCGTTCAACATTTCAATGTTTGGCATGGCCAGCATTTGGAAGAGGTATTCGTTGCCGCTTCGACGGGCACTGTCACCCGTGCACATTTCGCTTGGTCCAAGAATCGCCACATCAATGCCGGCACGCTTCAGCAGCTTCGCCATGGATTGCGTAACTTTTTTATTCTTGTCGTCGAAGCTTCCTGCGCAACCAACCCAGTACAAGTACTCATGGTTGAAAGCAGCACCAGGGTCGAGCACGGTGACATCCAAGTCTTTGGCCCATTCGCCACGATCGCTCTGGCTCATTCCCCAAGGGTTGCCCTGGTTTTCCATTGCGCGGTATGCGTTGCCTAGTTCTGCAGGGAAGTCGCTTTCCATAAGTGAGAGGTAACGACGCATGTCCAAAATCTTGTCCAGAATTTCAATATTTACTGGACAGATTTCATCACATGCCTTGCACGATGTGCACGCCCAAATTTCTTCGCTCGAAATGCGTTCGAACAACGAGTTTGCAGAAATGGTGATTTCACTGTCAACACTGAGTGGTGGAGACACTTTTCCACCACGTGCATGAGATGCGGTCGCGGCCATTACTTCACCGCTCTTCAACACAATTTCGCGCGGGTCGAGCGGCTTGCCTGTTGCATGGGCTGGGCACACGCTGGTGCAACGGCCACACATGGTGCAGGCATCGAGGTCGAGCAGTTGCTTCCACGTGAAGTCTTCAACAACATGTGCGCCAAACGTTTCGAGCGAAGTCTCGGTGAGGTTTGGCATTGCCTTCATTGCGCCCTTTGGACGCTCACGATCCTTCAAGTACATGTTCAACGGCGACGTAAACATGTGGCGCAACATAGTGATTGGCAAAATGACGAGGAATGCAATGAAGGAAAGTACGTGCGATGTCCACAGCACCTGGTGCATCGTGTTGAGCGTTGATTCCGACCAACCATTCACAAGTTGGGCGAGTGGGTAACCAAGCACGCTCCACTTTTCGTGGTCCATATTGATTCCCGCTGCCTGTGATTCGGCGATGCGGAACATTTCCGAACCAAATCCACTTACTCCGATAGCAAGAAGTACACCAAGACCAATGGCGTGCTCTGGCTTGGACTTAATACGAATGCGGTATGGGCGCTGTACGTAGCGACGGATGATCGCCCAGATCACACCGCTGGTAAACACGATTCCTGCAATGTCACCAACTGCTGCATATGCGCGGTACACATCACCGTGCAAGAACTTCAGCGCTGGCGGCAATTGATGATCGACCTCTAAAACGGTGGTTACACCAAGAAGTACCAAGAAACCGAAATACATCATGGAGTGCATGAGGCCTGCTGCACTGTCGCGAAGCAGTGTGCGCATGTACACACCGGCGCGATAGTCGGCTAAGCGTTGCTTGAAATTCTTCTTTGTGGTCTTTCGGCGATCAGGTGCACCGCGTTCCCAGTTGCGTATGCGATCAGCAAACTGCAGCGAGCCCCACACCAACAGCGCAGGAATGATGGTGTAAAACGCAATCTGGAGGTAGCCAGGAATTCCTTCGAACACTTCGCGTTGAATTGGTGAATCGTTATGCCAATGCACGAGGTGCGGGATGATTCCCGAGATCATGGTGAACGCGGCGATACCTACGCCGAGAGCAATGGACAGTTGGTAAGGCTTGAGACCTTTTTGCTTTACAGCTGCGGTCTCTGAAGGTGCGTTAGTCGTATTCATGCGCAACTTACGCTACTCCGCAGTAGGGAGCGGGCAAAGACTGTTCAGGGTTTGCCAGATGCTTGTTTTGCAACGGCTTCGGCGGCCGCGGCGATTGCTTCCTGGTCTCCCATGTATTTCACCGACTTCACAGCAAGAGCATCAGACAGTTCGTAGAGGCGGGGGACGCCCGTGGGGATATTGAACTCCACAATGTCATCGCGCGAAATGTTTTCAAGGTGCATCACGAGTGCACGAAGCGAGTTGCCATGGGCGGTGACCAGAACATTTTTTCCATCACGCAACTGGGGAGTGATGACGTCGTTCCAATACGGCAACACACGTACTAATACGTCGGCCAGACATTCAGTTGCGGGAAGCAACGCAACGTCAAGTCCTTGCACAATTAACTGTTGATAACGAGGATCATTTGCCGGGTGTTCTGGGCTTGTTGCATCAACTGGCGGTGGTGGGACATCGAAGCTGCGGCGCCAAATCATGGTTTGTTCGGCGCCATGGCGAAGCGTGGTTTCCTTTTTGTCCAAACCCTGGAGTGCGCCGTAGTGGCGTTCGTTCAGTCGCCACGAGCGTTCAATAGGAATATCGAGACCCATCGCAGACAGCGCCAGCTGATTGGTTTCGATTGCCCGGCGTAACAAGCTGGTGTGGGCGATGTCAAAGGTCAGCCCTGCTTCTTTCATGGTGACCCCTGCAGCGCCTGCTTCGCGCACTCCCTGATCGGTCAGTTCCACGTCATGCCAACCCGTGAACAGATTGAGCTCATTCCATGTGCTTTGGCCATGACGAAGAAGGACAAGGGTGCCGGTCATGGTCTAGATGGTAGGCGCAGAGGGGATTTCACGGGTATTTACCCCCAAAAGGTGGTGTGACAAATGTTGAGTGCTTAAGACTCAGCTTTTGTGGTGCACGGGTTGGCAAGTTCGTTTGTGCCTCGTATTATTTAAGCCATCACCCCAAAGCAATACCCATTTAAGGAGCAATCATCATGGCAAAAGCAGTAGGAATCGACCTCGGAACCACCAACTCGGTAGTGGCAGTCCTTGAAGCAGGCGAACCGGTTGTCATCCCGAACTCTGAAGGTTCACGCACCACCCCCTCGGTAGTGGCCTTTTCAAAAGCTGGCGAAGTATTGGTGGGAGAAGTGGCCAAGCGCCAAGCCATTACTAACCCTGACCGCACCTTCCGCAGCGTGAAGCGCCACATGGGCGAAAACTGGAAGAGCGACGACATTGATGGCAAGCAATACACGCCACAGGAAATCAGCGCGCGCACACTCATGAAGTTGAAACGCGACGCCGAAGCATATTTGGGCGACACGGTTACGCAAGCCGTTATTACGGTGCCTGCATATTTCGATGACGCACAGCGCACCGCAACAAAAGAAGCCGGGCAAATTGCTGGCCTCGAAGTGTTGCGAATTATCAACGAACCAACTGCAGCAGCACTTGCTTATGGTCTCGACAAGGGAAGCGAAGACGAAACCATTTTGGTGTTCGACCTTGGTGGTGGAACATTCGACGTGAGTGTTTTGGAAATTGGTGATGGTGTGTTTGAAGTAAAGAGCACCCACGGTGACACGCATCTTGGTGGTGACGACTGGGACCAACGCATCATCGATTGGATGGTGCAACAGTTCAAGGCTGCACACGGAGTTGATCTTGCCGCAGATCGCATGGCTACTCAGCGTCTGAAAGAAGCCGCTGAAAAAGCAAAGATCGAGTTGTCGCAAACTCAGCAAACACAAATCAACTTGCCATTCATCACGGCAACTGCAGCTGGTCCGTTGCACATGGACGAAACACTGACACGTTCAAAGTTTCAAGAAATGACAGCAGACCTCATTGAGCGTTGTCGCAAGCCATTCGAACAAGCAATTACTGATGCTGGTTTGTCAAAGGGACAAATCAATCACGTCATCATGGTGGGCGGCTCAACCCGCATGCCAGCGGTACAAGACCTTGTGCAGTCAATGACTGGCAAAGAACCAAACCGCACGGTGAACCCAGACGAAGTTGTTGCAGTAGGCGCAGCGGTGCAAGCCGGTGTGTTGCGCGGCGACGTAAAAGACGTGTTACTTCTTGACGTCACTCCGCTGTCGCTTGGTATTGAAACCAAGGGTGGCGTCATGACCAAGTTGATCGAACGCAACACCACCATCCCAACACGACGCACCGAAGTGTTCACCACTGCTGACGACATGCAGCCATCTGTGGAAATTCACGTGTTGCAAGGCGAGCGCGAAATGGCCAGCTACAACAAAACGCTGGGCAAATTCCAGCTTGTTGATTTGCCACCAGCACCGCGCGGCGTGCCACAAATTGAAGTGACCTTCGATATTGACGCCAACGGCATTGTGCATGTTTCTGCAAAAGATCGTGCAACGAACAAGGAACAGTCCATGACCATCACGGGCCAGTCGTCATTGAACAAAGACGACATTGACAAGATGGTCAAAGACGCCGAAGCACACGCGGAAGAGGATCGTTCGCGCCGGGAAGAAGCCGAAATTCGCAACAATGCTGACTCGCTTGTGTATCAAACCGAGAAGGTGTTGCGCGAACAAGGTGAAAAGGTGACCGAAGAGGAACGCACTGCAGTTGAAGGCCCATTGAGCGAATTGAAAACTGCTCTTAATGGTTCGGATAACGAAGCGATCAAGACAGCAACTGAAAAGTTGATGACTGCAAGCCAAGCCTTTAGCCAAAAGTTGTATGAGGCAGCAGCACGCGACACCAATGCAGCGGGCACATCGGCAAGCGGCCAGGCCGCGGGCAGCGATGACGACATCGTTGATGCCGAAATCGTCGACGAGAAATAAGTCGACGGCTACGACATCATGAGCGAATCACACGAAGATCTTGTCGTGGAGTCTGAATCGTCAGACTCCACGCAGGAAATCATTGTTGAAGGTGCGACTTCGAATACCGAAGTCACTATCGACGACGTTTTGAAGGAGCGCGACGAATTTAAAGACATCGCACTCCGAGTGCAGGCGGACTTCGAGAATTATCGCAAGCGCGCTGCTTCGCAAATGGGCGACGAACTTGATCGTGCACTCGGCAAGCTGGTTGAACAGTTGTTGCCGGTACTTGACGCATGTGAAGCAGCAGTAGCTCACGGTGTTGAAGGAGTAGAGCAAGTCTGGTCTTCCCTTATTGGTGCATTGCAAAAACAAGGCCTTGAAGCGTTGGATCTAGCGGGACAACCTTTTGACCCAGCGCTGGCCGATGCAGTGATGCACGAAGAAGGTGATGGCTCAGAGCCGGTAGTCCTTGAAGTACTGCGCACGGGTTATCGCTGGAAGGGCCGCGTGCTTCGCGCAGCGATGGTCAAGGTCAAGGGATAAACATGCAACGCGAGTGGTTTGAAAAGGACTACTACGCGGTGCTCGGCGTTACTCAAACTGCAGTTGCAAAAGACATCACCAAGGCGTATCGCAAACTCGCTCGCCAGTTTCACCCTGACGCCAATCCAAACAATGCGGCTGCAGAAGAAAAGTTCAAAGAAGTATCAGCCGCCTATGACGTGCTCGGCGACGAAACAAAGCGCAAGGAATACGACGATGTGCGACGACAAGGTCCATCTTCGTTCGGCGGCGGCGCAGGTGGCTTTCGATTCGACCAAAACGATTTTGGTGGCGAAGGCCTTGGCGACTTGTTCGGCCAAATGTTTGGCGGCGGTCGCCGACGTAATCCAGCAGGTCCACAACGAGGTGGCGATATTGAAGCCACGCTTTCGCTTGGTTTCGCTGAAGCCGTAGAGGGCATCACCACATCGCTTCATCTCACAGCGGAATCACCATGTTCTAGTTGTCATGGTTCGGGCGCCCGTCCAGGAACTACTCCTAAACCATGCGGCCAATGTCGCGGTCGCGGAGTGGTGGATGACAACCAAGGTGTGTTTGCATTTTCAAGTCCATGCCAACGGTGCAATGGTCGTGGCAACATCATCGAAGCACCATGTGTTGGGTGTCGCGGCTCGGGTGTGGAAATGCGTCCGCGCGAAGTAAACGTGCGTATTCCCGCTGGAGTAGACGATGGTCAAAAAATTCGACTGAAGGGTCGTGGCGCACCAGGAAAAAATGGTGGGCCAGCAGGCGATCTATTTGTGGTGTGCCATGTTGCAGCGCACCCCGTATTTGCTCGCGACGGAAACAACCTCACGGTTCGGCTTCCCATTTCTTTCAGCGAAGCAGTGCTTGGAGCAGACATTGACGTTCCCACTCTTGATGGGTCAACGGTGAAACTGCGTCTCAAGGCTGGAACTCAAAGCGGCTCTCGGCATCGTGTGAAAAACAAAGGGATTGAATCCGCAAAAACTCATGGTGATCTCATTGTCACCGTCGATGTGGCTGTACCGACAGAGCTGAACGATGACGAGCGACAAGCGGTTGAATCGCTACAGAGCGCCTCTACAGATTCACCACGTGATCGAATCATCCAACTTGCCACTTCAGTGAAACGGAGTTCGTAATGGAACGTGAAACACACGCCGTCTACGTCATCTCAGTAGCAGCAGAAATTGCAGGAGTTCACCCCCAAACATTGCGTATCTATGAGCGCCGTGGCCTTCTACAACCTGCGCGCACCAGTGGTGGAAATCGTCGCTACAGCAATGCAGATATTCGCAGACTGCAACGTATTGCCGAACTTGCAAATACAGGAATGAATCTTGAAGGCATTCGCCAGGTTTTTGAACTTGAATCTGAAGTCATTCGTTTGCGACATGAAGTTGAACAATTGCGAACTGAAGTGACGTCTCTTGCTCGTCACCAGCGCGAAAGCAATGAACTCGTTCCTCTGCACCAAGCAATCACTTTGTTTGGTCGTACGCCCTCAATCTTTAAAGACAAGAGGTAAGTAATCATGGTTGATCCAAAGAAATGGACAACAAAAACCAATGAGGCCATTGCTGCAGCAATGCAGTTGGCAACAGCAAACTCAAATCCAGAACTGACCCCCGATCACGTTCTGATTGCACTGACGAGTCAAACCGACACGGTCGTACCCGCATTACTCGCGAAACTCGGCATTGCTGCTTCCATGCTCCACGATCGAGCGCAAGTGGCGGTTAACGCAATGCCGCGTGCGCATGGTGGCAGCGAGCCGCGAATGAATCGCGAATTATCGCAAGTCTTCGCAGCAGCAGAACAAAGCCAAAAAGATTTACACGACGATTATTTATCCGTCGAGCACCTAATACTTGCATTACATGTGCGCGTAGGGGTGAGTGGTGAAGAAATGCTTCAAGCGTTACGCGATGTACGTGGCTCGCATCGGGTTACTTCACAAAACCCCGAGGAGCAGTTTCAGTCACTAGAGAAATACGGAGTCGATCTCACTCAGCGCGCACGTGATGGGAAAATTGATCCCGTCATTGGTCGCGACGAAGAAATTCGCCGCGTGATCCAAGTGCTGTCGCGTCGCACGAAGAATAATCCCGTTCTCATTGGTGAACCAGGTGTTGGTAAAACAGCCATCGTTGAAGGACTTGCACGGCGCATTGCAAGTGGCGACGTACCGGAAGGTTTAAAGAACAAGCGTCTTGTCTCGCTCGATATCGGCGCCATGCTTGCTGGAGCAAAATATCGCGGAGAGTTTGAGGAGCGGCTGAAAGCTGTGCTCAAAGAAATCATCGATGCCAATGGCGAAATCATTTCCTTCGTTGATGAAATTCACACACTTGTTGGCGCTGGTGGCGCAGAGGGTGCAATTGATGCCGGCAACATGATTAAGCCAATGCTCGCCCGAGGTGAGCTACGCATGATTGGAGCCACAACTCTTGATGAATATCGCAAGTACGTGGAAAAAGATGCTGCGCTTGAGCGTCGCTTTCAACAGGTATTTGTTGGTGAACCAACGGTCGAAGACACCATTGCCATTTTGCGCGGTTTGAAAGAACGCTACGAAGTGCATCATGGCGTTCGCATTCAAGACAACGCCATCGTGAGTGCTGCAGTGTTGTCAAACAGGTATCTCACCAATCGATTTCTTCCCGACAAAGCAATTGACCTCATGGACGAGGCTGCAAGCAAGTTACGAATTGAAATTGATTCGTTGCCTACTGAGATCGACGTCATTGATCGCCGAATTCTGCAACTGGAAATTGAACGCGTTGCGTTAGAAAAAGAATCGGACTCGGCATCTACAGAACGTCTGCGCATCTTGAATGACGAATTGATTGAATTGCAACAGCAGACGAATGAAATGAAAGTGCACTGGGACGCCGAGAAACAAGCGATCAGTGCAATTCGTTCGCTTAAAGAAGAACTTGAAACATTGCGCGGTCAAGTAGAACGCGAGACCGATCTCGAGAAGGCCGCTGAAATTCGTTATGGACGCATTCCCGAAATTGAACGACGCATTACAGAGGCAACTCATGAACTCGACGTGCTGCAGTCATCAACTCGAATGCTGAAAGAGGAAGTAGACGCAGAAGACATTGCTGAAGTCGTTGCGAAGTGGACAGGTGTTCCCGTAACCAAACTCATGGAAGGCGAGATGCAAAAACTTGTGCACCTTGAAGACTTGCTGCATCGCCGAGTGATTGGTCAAGATGCTGCGGTGACGGCAACAGCGAATGCCATCCGGCGCAGTCGTGCAGGATTGTCGGATGAGAATCGACCAATTGGTTCGTTTATGTTTCTTGGACCAACTGGCGTTGGAAAAACCGAGCTGGCGCGAGCACTTGCCGAATTTCTTTTTGACGATGAAAAGTCGTTAGTGCGAATTGATATGTCGGAGTACATGGAAAAGCATTCTGTGAGCCGACTCATTGGAGCACCTCCTGGATACATCGGCTACGAAGAAGGCGGGCAACTCACCGAGTCCGTTCGCCGTCGCCCATACAGCGTGGTGCTGCTCGATGAAATTGAGAAAGCACACCCCGAAGTTTTCAATGTGTTGCTGCAACTGTTGGACGATGGACGTCTCACTGACGGTCAAGGTCGAACTGTTGACTTCACTAACACGGTGCTCATCATGACGAGCAACTTAAAGGGCGAACCGATTGAGTATTTCAAGCCGGAATTCGTGAATCGCATCGATGAAATCGTGCGCTTTCGGTCGCTCACTCAAGACGACATGGGAGCAATTGTTGACATTCAACTGGAGCATCTCATTGAGAGGCTGGCAAAACGTCGGATTGTGCTTGCAGTTACACCAACAGCTCGAGTCATGCTCGCGGTACAGGGTTTTGATGCCGAATATGGCGCACGCCCCTTGAAGCGGTTGATCCAAAAGACCATTGGTGACTCGGCTGCATTGCTCATTCTCGAGGGCAAAGCCAGCGAAGGCGACTCCATCGTGGTCGATGTGGTGAACGACGCATTGAATATTTCGGCACAACGCCTCGAACTGGCATAACCGCCAGTCGGCAGAGGCGCTTTGCGCTGGGCACAGTATGATCTGATTACGTTCCCCACAACTTCAGGAGCGTTGCATGCCCGTAGCAGTAGTCGTCGGTACCCAATGGGGTGATGAGGGCAAGGCCAAAGTCATTGACCTCCTAGCGGAAACACATTCACATGTTGTTCGCTATCAAGGTGGTCACAATGCGGGACACACGGTTGTCGTCGGTGATCAGAGATATGCGCTGCAACTTATTCCAAGTGGTGTGTTGTATCCACATGTCACTCCCGTAATTGGCAACGGCGTTGTTGTGGATTTGCCAACGCTGTTTAAGGAAATCGATTCACTCGAGAGTCGCGGAATTTCGTGCAGCAAGTTAATGGTGTCGAGTTTGGCTCAACTCATCTTTCCGTGGCACCAACTGCTTGATGCGTTGCATGAGTCCAAATTGGGCGATGCAAAGATCGGCACAACGCTCAAGGGAATCGGACCTGCGTATGCCGACAAAGCTCTTCGCGTTGGATTACGAGTTGGCATGGTGCGTGACATTCCAGCATTTGCGCAACTTGTTCGCGAGCGTGCAACTGCGGCGCGAGAGATGCTTGTTGCACTCGGTGGAGAAACGTTTGATGTTGAAGCAATGGTTATTCAGTTCACCGAACTTGGAACACGGTTGCAGCCATACGTAGCAGACACCGTGAACGCCCTGCATAAAGCGATTGAAGCGGGCAACAACGTGTTGTTAGAGGGAGCGCAAGCGACATTCCTCGATCTCGATCATGGAACGTATCCGTTTGTTACTTCGTCTAACCCAACTGCTGGCGGTGCGTGTGCAGGAACAGGAATTGGGCCGCGACAGATTTCGCGAGTGGTTGGCATTGCAAAGGCATACACCACTCGTGTTGGCTCTGGACCTTTTCCTACCGAACTTATCGGCGAACTTGGGGACAAAATTGTTGACATTGGACATGAATTTGGAACGGTGACGGGGCGACGTCGACGTCCGGGTTGGCTCGATTTGGTGATGCTTCGGCATGCAGTGCGAATTAATTCGCTCACCGAAATTGCACTCACCAAACTTGATGTTTTGGACACGTTTGATGAAGTACGAGTGTGCGTGGGCTATTCGCTCAATGGTGCACCGCTTGATGGTTATCCCGATGACAGCGAATTGTTAGGCGAGATAACACCAACATATGTGGACTTGCCAGGTTGGAAACAAGAAATTCGTGCATGTCGCACATACGATCAGTTACCTGTTCGCGCGCAAGCCGTTGTTGAACTTGTTGAGAAATACGTGGGGGTACCAGTGAGCATTATTGGTGTTGGTCCAGAACGCGATTCTTGTGTGGTGCGTGCATGATCGAGCGGTATTCACTTCCTGAAATAGCCGAGATATTTTCCGATCGGTCGAAGTTCGCGCGCTATTTGGAAATTGAACTTCTTGCAACTGAAGCACAAGCAAAACTTGGCGTAGTCCCACAACCCGATGCACAGACATGCCGGGCAAAGGCTCCGCTTGTTGATGACACATTTGTTCGAAATGTTGCCGAACGCGAACTGGTAACTGACCACGACGTTGCTGCTTTTGTTGATGTGGTGCAAGCAGCCATTGGCATGCCAGCTGGTGCGTGGATTCACCACGGACTAACAAGCACCGACGTTGTCGACACCGCATGGTGTTGGATGTTGAAAGACGGCGCAGAACTCATCCTTGGCGCAATGAATGAACTCATCGCAAAACTGCAGGAGTTGGCACGACTACATCGGGACACCGTGATGATTGGTCGAACGCATGGCATCCATGCCGAGCCAACAACTTTTGGTGCAAAGGTTGCGCTCTGGGCATTGCAGGTCGATCGTGATCGGTCGCGCATGCGCGCAGCGCGCGAAGCAATTGCCGTATGCAAGTTGTCTGGTGCGGTTGGAACATATTCAAATATCAGCCCCGATGTAGAAGCACATGTAGCTAAATCGCTCGGACTGGTTGCCGTTCCGGCAACGCAGGTGGTTGCGCGCGATCGTCACGCAGAGTTTTTGTGGGCATGCGCATCACTTGGTTCAACTATCGAAGCAATCGCCGTTGAATTGCGGCATTTGCAACGAACAGAAGTCAGTGAAGTTCGTGAAGGTTTTAAAGCCGGACAAAAAGGCAGTTCGGCAATGCCGCACAAGAGAAATCCGATTTCTGCAGAAACTCTTACGGGATTATCGCGTGTGCTGCGTTCAAACTTGCAAACAGGTCTGCAAAATGTTGCGTTGTGGCATGAGCGCGACATTTCACATTCTTCTGCAGAGCGCATTGTGTTGCCCGATTCAGCAATGCTTGCGTATTACGTAACCAAGCGACTGACCCGAGTGCTTGAAAACCTCGAAGTAGATACTCAACGTATGTTGGACAATCTGTCAAGCAGTTTTGGCGTGGTGTTTTCTCAACCCGTGTTGCTTGCACTCGTAGATTCTGGTCTGTCACGCGATGACGCTTACCGAATCGTGCAAGAAGATGCCGCATCTGCATGGAGCCAACGTCAGCAATTACGCACGGTGTTAGAAAATGACGCGCGCGTAAAACTGTCGAGTAAACAACTTGACGATGCATTTGACTTGCGCCGATCACTGACACACACCAGCAAGACACTCGATGCCGCTGCGCGAATTGCACATTCATAATGAGTGATCTTCCACGTTTAGACCCACAGCGAGAAGCACTGCGTGAGCATGTGCTTACTCATTCTCTGAAAAAGGGAAACTTCACATTGAAGTCGGGTCGTGCAAGTTCGTGGTTTCTTGATACAAAACAAACTGCATGTAGACCAGACGGAATTTTGCTCGTTGCCGCAGTTGCGCTTGAAATTCTTCCGGCAGACATTGATGCAATAGGTGGACTCACTATGGGCGCCGACCCTGTTGCCTATGGCGTTGCTGCTGTTGGTGCAACACAAGGAAGAAACCTGCGCAGTTTTAGTGTGCGCAAGGAATCAAAAGATCATGGAGTAACCGGACGTATTGCAGGTGCACTGCAACCGGGTGATCGTGTTGCAATTGTGGAAGACACAGTGACACGAGGGATATCCATTTTTGAGGCAGTAGAAGCGATTCGCGATTTTGGCGCAATTCCCGCGTTTATTTCTGTAATCGTCGATCGCGGTGGAACATGTGCCGAGATGGCACAAAACGCTGGTGTACTGTATGTTCCAATGTTGACCGCCCCCGACCTTGGATTTGAGTTTGGATCATGAAAAAAATACTTATTGGTATGTCAGTAACCGTTGCGCTTCTTGCCGGATGTTCGTCCTCATCGTCATCGGACACCACCGTTGCAAATGAAACGACAGATACAGCAGTGGCCGCAGGAAGCGTTGTCGAAATCAGCTTGATTGTTGGCGAAAACACTGGCCCAGACATGATGCAAACCGTGCCACTCGGTTCATCTGTGCGAATTACCTTCATTAACCCAAATGGTCCAGATGAAATTCATGTTCACGGGTACGACCTAACAACAGGTGAAATGGCAAAGGGTCAAGAATCAGTGATCGAATTTGTCGCATCGAATGCAGGAACGTTCGATATTGAAAGCCACGTCTCGGAAGAGGTCGTGTTTATTTTGACTGTTGAGTAATTTCAACAATCATTTGTAGTGAACCTTGAACAGTTATTTGATCTAGCCCCGCATGGGCCAGATGTATTCGTTGGCGAAGGCCACGAATACCCGTGGGGTGGTCTGTTCGGAGGACACATCGTGGCGCAAGCGCTTCGTGCAGCTGCATACACCGTCAGTCCTAAGTTACTGCCGCATTCGTTGCGCGCATATTTCATTCGTCGTGGCGACAACACTCAACCCGTTCGCTACGAAGTAGACCGAATTCGTGACGGCAAGAGTTTTACAACGCGTCGTGTTGTAGCCCGTCAACAAGACGGCGCGATCTTGAATCTTGAAGCATCATTTCAAGTACAAGAAGATTCAATCAATGAACAGTTGGTTCATCCTCAACCCGACCTTCCACTTCCAGATGACATCGAAGAATCTTCGTGGAGCACATTTTTAGAACGACGAACCATTCCAGCAACTGCTATCCGTGGTGTGAATAGACAAGGCACGGGACATGTAGCTGCGTGGTTACGAGCAAGAGATTTACCACTAAGCAACGAGTTATTGAATCGTTGCGCCATCGCATATTTGTCGGACGACTTACCAAACGAAAGTGTGATTGAAGGCATTCCTGAAATCACACGCGCAAGCAATGAAGGCCGAAGGTTTAGCGCAAGCCTGGATCACACAGTGTGGTTTCATCGGCCATCGATTGCGTCACAGTGGCATCTGTATGAAATGAGTTGTGTGAACTTCAATGGCGCGCGAGGACTTACGTCTGGTTATGTGTTTGCTCAAGACGGCACACATATTGCAACCATTGCGCAAGAGACACTCGTGCGCATACGCCCTGAATAACTGCTCTTCCAACTAAACAAACTCTTGTGGTCGGGACCGGCGTCGATCCGGTGACCCTGCGCTTTTCAGGCGCATGCTCTGCCTACTGAGCTACCCGACCTTGAGAAGTGCAAGCACTACTC
>CANIHL010000028.1 GCA_947467375.1 Acidimicrobiaceae bacterium
ACGCTAACGAGACCGCCTAGGGTTGCGAAGTGGAATTTCGCACCATTTTCAGCCTGTGGTGTATCTCGCTTTCCTTTATTTTTACTATTCCGCAGGCCTATCGAGTGGTTCGGAGAAACACTGTTGAGGGCATTTCTGTACCTTCGCAACTACAAAATGTCAGTGGGTCAATTTTGTGGGTGGTGTACGGAATTGCTTCATCAACACATCTGGTTGTGCTTGCCAACATCATGACTATTTGTGGATTTGGAACTGTTGTGTTCATGCAGGTTCGACTCAAGGCGGTGTCAGCGGCTCGAGCACTTACTGTTGAGATCTCTGTGGTGCTCGCTGCGCTCATCGCACTTGCAATTTCACGTGACGTTTTAGGGGCTATCGCTGTAGCTGTTGGAGCAACTGGAATTGTCCCGCAGGTCATTCGCGCTGCAAAAACAAGTCATCTCGTTGGAATCTCGGTGGTCACGTTCATTATGGTGGCCACGATGTCGGCGTCATGGGGGATCTACGGAGTAATGATTAGCGATCCCTATGTAGCGCTACCCAATGTTGTCATCGTGCCCAGCGCAATTTTTATTTCTATTCGTGCGATTCAGTCGCACAAGCGTTATGGAAGTTCAACTACCGCAGAGGCAACACCAGCGCGTTGATGTGTAGCTGTGAGAGTGACTCGTTGACCTTTTTCTCCGCGAATTAGCCAACTTTGTAATACACGATCGGGTGTTCCGTCCGATTTTGCATCGCCGCTCACTCGAAACTTCACACGCCCATCAAGTTGACCGAGCTTCACTCGTGGCGCACCTTCAACAAGCGTTGCACCAGAAATTTCTGCGGTGAGCGGAAGCACAATCTTGTTCTTGTGTGCCCATTCGCTAATTTCTGTGCCCAGCCAACCGGTGTTAGCAATACCAATTTCCACTTTGTACACACCATTACCAAGTGCTTCTGCATTGGCTCGTTTGATTTCAAGTCGAGGTGAAGCCAGCGCTTGGTAAATTGCGAAATGCACGTGCGGTGCGACTTCGTCGCGCAATTTTGAAGCAGGAGCATTTGACCAGGTTTTGATTGGGTCACAGCCACCAATTTCAATTTCACCTAATTGTGGGTGATTGAACTTCTTCCATGGCGAATATGAACCTGGTGCATGCGTGTCAGTCCATTTGCAGACAGCAAGTTCTTGCTCTGGGGTTGGTCCGACGTACCAAACATCAGTTGGTGAATGTTTGCCTGTTGCGTGGAAAATAATGTCCCAAAATTCTGTAGTCCAGCCGAATACACCAAGGTGCTCGTAGGCCCAGTCGTCACCAGCGCCGCTCATGGTGTCGCTCTTATCCCACGTGAGGTCTTCGTACACAGAATGAACGGGGTAGCCCGTGTGTTGCACGCCAACCTTGCCCAGTTCGTTGTACACCCAAATATCAAAAGGTGGAAGTGTGGAATCAGGACGTGTGCTGCTTGGTCGCAACATAAATCCACCAGCGGTGTGAAACGCGTTGTAACCGCAAACATTCGTACGTGATCGGGCAGCGCGAACGAGCGAATCAATTTCTGGCTCAGACATCGGGTGGTCTCCCGAACCAAGCACTGTGGTGCCCCAACCTGCTGGGAAGTTTCTATTCAGGTCAAGGCCAGCTGGGTCGCGCGGCATTGGAATAGTGAAACCATCGAAGTTTTCGAGCACGCCTTCATCGAGCAATCGGTAACGCTGAGTTCCAGGTGCCACGCCAAGTGGACCAACAGGGACCATTACTCGAACATCTTCGGCGTGCTCCACCCACGCACCATCGGGGTCTGCGATGCGCATGGTGCGCACAGCTCCGTCGCCATCAATATCTTCAACGCTGAGTCCTGGCCAACGGTGTCCATCGCGCCATGGCCATGAACGAACACTTGAACGGTGATAGCGCGGGCTATCAAGAAGTGCATCTTCAACGCCGTCAGGATTGACGCGCGGAACAATGTAGAACGTGCGCGTGCGAAGTGCTTCTGTTGTGTGGTGGTCTCGACCGAATTGACTGGTGAGATATTCCAAAATGAATAACGCTGCAACTCCACCCGTTACTTCTGTGGCGTGGATGTTGGCGTCTATCCAATGTGCAGGTTTTGTGTCGTGCGATCCAGTTGTGGAATCGGTGACCGTTGCAATCCACAGATCTCGACCCTTATGCGACTTTCCGTATGTCTCTAATGTCACTAACTGAGGAAATCGTGAAGCTAAGTCGTGAAGCCACGAAACCATTTCGTCATATCGAAGAAAGCGATCAAAGTTGTAGGTCATATACACAGGTTACGCTGTGCATAGGAGGTGCTTTCGTGCCACACATGCCAGTGTTTATGCATGCAACAGGAAGCTGGCGTCCACGCTGGCGCGGTCGAATTCACGCCATAGCGGTTGCGGTCACTATTCCTGCTGGCATCATTCTCACGCTGTTCACTCCAGCGGGGGTCCCTCGACTGGCCGTAGGAATATACGCTCTGTCATTGCTGGCTCTGTATTCAACGTCTGCTTCGTATCACCTGTTCACGAAGTCGTTGCGTTCACAAAAGACGATGCAGCAAATAGATCACGCAATGGTCTATGTGCTGATTGCAGGTACGTACACACCTGTCTGCTTGTTGGCTCTTCCATACAACGTTGGCATTCCGTTCTTGGTGTTGATCTGGGTTGCTGCTGCGGTGGGTATGGGTTTGAAAATTACGTGGAAGGCAAAGCGATTGGGCCACGCGATGTACATCATCATTGGATGGGCAGCGTTAATTATCCTGCCGTGGGCATATGGCCGAGCAGGTTTCACCAGTCTGTTGATGTATGCCCTGGGAGGCATTGTGTACACCGTTGGCGCAGTGCTGTTTTATCTTCAAAAGCCAAAACTCTCTCCTGAGATTTTTGGCTTTCACGAAATCTGGCATGTGTTTACCGTTGTTGCCGGTGTGCTGCAATTTATTGGGGTGGGTTTGTTAGTGGGTCGAGTCGCGTAATTACATGGCATCAATACCCGAACTTCACGATTTCAAACTGTGGGCAGACCCCAATGCCGTTCAAATCAATCGCTTGCCAATGCGCACGCCATTTATCTCAGATTCGAGCATTCGGGTTTCATTAAATGGAGATTGGCGCATCAAGCGTTATTCACATCCTGAAGATATTGCTCTGCGTGAATTGGGCGAAATGTGCGACGACAGTGACTGGGTGAGCATTCCCGTACCGAGCAATTGGACACAATTCGATCTCGGAGATGTCCCGCACTACACAAACATTGCAATGCCGTGGCGTGAAACGCCTCCGCATCTTCCGAATGAAGTTCCCACTGCGGTGTATCGACGCAACTTCAAAGTTGAAAGCGTATGGTCTGAGCGCAGAGTTGTCTTGCATGTTGGAGCTGCGGAGAGTGTTCACTCGGTTCGTGTCAATGGAGAGTTCGTTGGCTATGGAACAGATAGCCGTTTAGCGAGCGAATACGACATTTCTCCGTTCGTTCGAGAAGGAATGAATCTTGTCTCTATAACCGTGTGTAGGTATTCGGCGCAGTCATACGTTGAAGACCAAGATCAATGGTGGATGTCGGGTTTACACCGAGAGGTCTATATAGAAGCCCAACCGTTACTACGCATTGAAGATGTTCGAGTTGATGCCGGAGTCACTGATGTCCGTGATTCACTAACAGGAAACGGCCAATTACGGATTGTGACGCGTGTAGCTGCACCGACGAGCGAACGGTTTCCTTCTGGGGTGCAGGTGATGACGACCTTGCACAGTGTCAATGGCAAGCAGATTGGTATCCAGCACACAGCAGATGTTGCCCACAGCACGCGTCCATACGTGTTTGTGGGGCACTGTGCAGAAAGTCAATGGTCGGTCAATGGCGTGAAGCTGTGGTCTGCAGAACTCCCTCATCGATACATGGTTCGAATTTCGCTGCTCAATTCAGATGGAAAAGTAATTGATTCAACCGAACAATTGATTGGATTCAGAAAAGTTGAAATAGTTGATGGTGATTTGTTGGTGAATGGCAAGCGGATCATGATTCAGGGAGTAAATCGACACGATCATCACCCTGATCGCGGCAAGGCTGTCACGGTGCAAGACATGCGAGATGACGTTGTGGCAATGAAGCAACACAACATCAATGCGGTGCGATGTTCTCATTATCCAAATGACCCAAGATTTCTAGATATTTGCGACGAACTAGGTCTGTATGTCGTCGACGAGGCAAATATTGAAAGTCATGCATGGATAACGAGTTTGTGTCACGACTCCGCGTACAGGGCCACTTGGCTTTCGCGAGTTAGTCGAATGGTGGAGCGAGACAAGAACCATCCGAGTGTGATCATGTGGTCACTTGGCAATGAATCGGGATACGGAAATGTTCACGATGCCGCTGCGGCATGGGTGAGGTCGTATGACCCATCACGGATCATTCATTACGAAGGCGCAATTTTTCACACAAATTGGTTCGACGGAGGCATGGCGGCAACTGATGTTGTAGCCCCGATGTATTCACCGATTGCAGCAATTGAAATGTATGGCAAGAGCAAGAACCGCGTAAGACCACTCATCATGTGCGAATACAGTCACGCGATGGGTAACTCAAATGGATCGTTGTCTGATTACTGGAAAGCATTTGATAACACGCCTGGATTGCAAGGTGGATTTATTTGGGAGTGGAAAGATCACGGCCTTCGCCAATTGCTTCCCCATGGCAAGGAGCGGTTTGCATACGGCGGACAATTCGGTGATTCCCCACACGATGGAAACTTTGTTGCTGATGGATTAATGCATGCTGATCTCACGCCTCATCCCGCAATGCGCGAAGTTGCATGGGTGCATAGGCCGGTCGCTGCACAACTCGTTGGCCCAAAGACCGCTCCATTGATTGAGCTAAAGAACCGACAAACGTTTCGTGATATTTCATGGCTATCTGCAACGTACGAAATAGTCGTCGACGGTGTTGTCAAGCGAAAAGGGAAATTGGCACCAACCAGTCTTAGTGCAGGGAAGACCAAACGAATCAAGGTTCCGTCTATTCGGGGATTATCGGGAGATATTCGACTCAGCATCACTTGGAAGACAAAACGTGCTGACGTGTGGTGTGATCGTGGCCATGTTGTCGCATGGGACCAACTAATAGTGAAGTCGGCCCGTCCGAAGAAGAATCAAGTTTCAAAGAAAAGGTTTGAGACGCTGAACATTGAGCCGCAGCTATCGCTGTTTAGAGCATCGATTGACAACGATGGTTTCAAATTGCTGCCAAATCTTGCTTGGGTGGAAACGACAACGTTGAAGCGTTGGCAACAGCAAGGCATTGACGGAAATGTTTCTCAGTTGGTAAAGAATCAAGTAAAGCGAGTTGTTCGACCTGATGGATCAGAGCGTTTTGAACATGTAATTGTTATTCCTAAAACACTTGATGATCTACCGCGCATCGGAGTGAGTTTTCCACTACCTGAAGGTTTCACTGAGATTTCGTGGTGGGGTAATGGTCCACATGAGTGCTACCCAGACCGCCAGTCATCGGCAATGATGGGGATTTTCAGTGGTCAGGCTGACGAGTTGCCGTATTTAGTTCCGCAGGAATACGGGTTACGGACTGGTTGCAGATGGTTTGAAGTAAGTAATCCAAAAACGAAGGAAGTTATTCGGATCGAAGCAGATGGTGCAGAGTTGCACATGTCTGCATTGCCGTATACGACTCAGGATTTGTATCAAGCAGCGGATCAAACAGAGTTAGTCAAGCGTCCGTATCTAACAATGAATATTGACATTGCTCACAGAGGTCTCGGAACGGCTAGTTGCGGGCCAGATGTGTTGCAGCAATACCGAATTAGCGCAGGGAAATATCAGTTTGCGTATGTAATTTCACGCGAGTCGCGCGGCGCCAACCGCTGACACCGTCCAACCAGGTACGTCTGCATCACGTGAGCACAGAGCGACAACGCATCCACCGAACCCACCGCCAGTCATTCGCGCGCCATATACGCCTGGAAGCTTTTTAATTTCATCAACAGCCTTATTCATAGTCGGAGTTGAAGTGTCAAAGTCGTGAGCAAGTGAACGATGCCCTTCGTTCATGAGGTTGCCTGCATACTGCAAGTCGTGGGAAGCAAGAGCCTGCGCGAATTCTCGAACTCGTTGATTTTCGGTGATCACGTGACGAGCTCGCTTGGAGATGGTGACATCCTCAATTAATTCGACCATGTCAATGCTTGCCGAGCGGAGAGGCCCAATAATCGATTCTGCTGTAGTGCATTGTTGTACGCGATCGCTATATTCCGAACCCTGCAAGGTTCGGTGTGCAATGAACTGAACAACAATTTGGCAACCTTCTGGAATAGGGCTATGAACTATTTCGAGTGTTGAACAATCAATCAACATTGCGTGATTTTCCTGGGCACTTGCAATGCACAGTTGATCCATAATTCCTGTTGGAACTCCAGTGGCCGCGTGTTCGGCGCGTTGTGTCAACTGCGCCAATTCTTGTTGGCTTCCATCAAAACCGAGCGCAAGCGCGGCGGCAACTTCAAGTGCCGCGCTAGAAGAAAGCCCACTTCCAATTGGAATATCCGTTGAAATTGTCCCCGAGATACCTCGTGTTGCTTTGCATTCAGCGGCAACGGCTGCGATGTATCTGGACCATTGGGGTTGCAGTGAGGAAAAATCGCTAACTGGAAGATTGAAATGTGCAGCATCTGGTTCATCAGCAGATATCAGCGACACAGATGAATCGTCGGTAAAACGTGCATCAATAACCGTGTGTCGATTGATTGCCATGGGAAACACCAAGCCACCCGTGTAATCGGTGTGGTCGCCGATGAGGTTGACGCGTCCAGGCGCAATTGCCCGCATTACACCACCAAATTACGAAGGCGCTGTGCAATGTCTGCTGGATCTACCGGATTGAAGTATTCCTCGGTTGAGATTTCGGCGGCTGCAATATATCGCTGAACACCTTTTGCCCTCCATGGCGAAACAATTTCAATGTTTAGCCAGGCATTTTCGTATTGAGTTTTTGCCGAGGCTTGAGTAACCCACATCATGTAGGGAAGTGGGGCATCGAAGAGCCGGTCCAAAGCTACGAAGGTTTTGTGAAGAACAGATGCAAGGTCATCGCGTAAATCATCGTTTAGTTGACTCAGCAGCGCGATTTGATGATGCGGCGCAATAACAAGTGAAACCGGATGGATCGCTGCATATTGGGCGTAGACAGCAAAATGGAGGCCACTGAATACCAAACGATCTGTGGGTTGCTGATCTGGTTTCCAATTCGATTGCAGCATTGAGTGCTGGCGACGCGGGACATGATCAAATGCATAAATTTGCCCGTGTGGGTGACTGATAGTAGCCCCTACTTCGGCGCCACGATTTTCAAAAATTAAGACATAGTCAATATCGCTTTGCTGTTGCAATTGCGTGGTTCGCTCTGCCCAAAGATTGATGACTTTTCGAATTCCTTCACTTCCGAGCGAAGCAATAGTTGCGTCATGTTGCGATGTGTACAACACCACTTCACACGCACCGGTTTCCAACGCTGGCCAACGATTGGGAATCGACTTCACGTCGTATGGTTCTGGTGATTCAAGACCGCCAACGCAAAATGGGCATTCTGAGGACGGCAAATTCGGGCGGTTCTGTCGCGCGGCGACAATATGCACGCGTGCACCAGTATGCGGATCAAGACGATCGTTGTCGCTCACTTCTTCACCTTATAAATCTGGATGAGAAAACTTGAGGCTGGCAATAATGGCGGACAAGTGACGCCGAGTTCTTTCAACTGCCGTCCTGTCATGGTGATCGAACCGTCTTCAATCCACTGCGGAAGTTTTCGGTGTGGTGCATAAGTCGGTGTTCCAAGATGCAGTGGGTTGATAGTGAAGGATGCATCTTCTTCCAGGTGGTGAATCTGAATTGGATCAATATGGCTACTTGGGCCATTGGCTAGTCGGGTGACGGAGACAAGTGACCGCGATTGATCGTGAGTAGAAACACCATGTACCAGGATGTTTGTGTCTGAATGGTCCTCACGGAAAGTTTTCCCAGTGTGCAGAAGCGGGCGCAACTCTTTGTATTGAGCGACAACAGAAGTAAGTCGAGCTTGTTCGTGAGGTGATGCATTAAGCAGGTTCCATTCAATGCCTAGCCAACCAAAGAATGCGGTCGTTGCTCGAAACGCAAGTGAGTGACTACGTCGAGTGATGTGACTAGTTGGTGATCCAATGTGTGTGCCAAGCACCTCGGGTGGCATGAGTCGCTGAGCGCCGCGTTGAATGAGAATTCGATCAAGAGGGTCTATGGAGTCGCTTGTCCAAAATCGATCAACGAAGGGCAAAATTCCAAAGTCAATGCGCCCGCCACCTGATGCACATGATTCGAACTGCACCTGTGGATGAGTTTGTTTTAGTCGACCGAGCAATTCATATATTCCACGAGTTTGCTCGTGTGCGGGTGAGGCTACGAGATCTCGATTGTGATCCCATTTCACATACGAGATGTCGTGTGCATCTAGTAATTGCGATAAAGAGGTGAATAGAAACTCACGTACTTCAGATCGCGATAGGTCAAGCACGAGTTGGTTTCTTCCCGTTATGGGAGGATTGACGCCATGGTGAAGCACCCAGTCTGGATGCTTACGAAATAAATCGCTGTCTGGGTTAATCATTTCTGGTTCACACCAAATTCCGAACTCCATGCCCAACGACTTCACATGATTGATGAGTGGATGGAGTCCATCTGGCCAGACAGAAGCATCAACGGTCCAGTCTCCGAGGCCAGCTGTGTCATTCCTTCTTCCCGAAAACCAGCCATCATCAAGCACGAAACGTTCAACGCCAACATGTGCTGCAACGTCTGCAAGTTTTGTCAACGTTTCGAAGTTGTGCTCAAAGTACACGGCTTCCCAGGTATTGAGTGTGACTGGTCTCCAAGTGTCCTCGTGTCGTAAACGAGAGCGAACAAATTGATGAAAGTACTGCGATGCAGTGCTTAGTCCATGAGGCGAATGCACCGCGTAAACAGTTGGTGCTGAGAATGTTTCTTTCGAATGAATGACAAGCTCTCCAGCAACAACTTTTTCTCCAACCAACATGTGCTTGCGGTGTTCGGTAACGCCATCAAGCGTGATGTCAAAATTCCCGCTCCATCCAACGTGACACCCCCATACTTCGCCATGTTGTTCACCGAATTGAGCTGTGCCTGCAAAAACGACAGGCCACTTTTCGTGAGAAGTTCGCCCTCTGCTGTTGGAAACTGAAATCGTTGATTGCTTCCAAGAGGTGCGCTGTTCACCAAACTCCATTCCCCAGCGTCCGCCAAGGGTGAGAAGTTCCTCTGCACGTGATGGAACTGGAAGTGCAAAGCGCAAACTATGCAGCAGATACGGCAGTGATCCGCGGTTTGTGAATGATCCGTCAAGAGCGAGTACGCCACTTGGATGAATTTTGAGGTTGAGTTCTAGTTCTAGATCAAGATGATCATCGCAAAGAATGAATGTGGCTGACGTAGTGGTGTGGGTGCTTGATTCAATGACGAAATGAGGGAATGATCCCGATCCATCGTGAAAGCAGCCTTCGATTCCCGATGTGCCGAGCCACCCGTCGTGGTGTTGAGGAATAATGCCAAGTGGTGGATCAAGGTCTATGCCGCCGCCGAGAACAGCTCGGGTAAACATGTGCGACTGCAGGGAGCTTGCTCCTAATGCGTTGCCCCAGTACACAATGGCGGGAACGTTGCCCTGTGTGCTGATGACAACACTGAGGTCGTCATGATGCAAATGAAGGAGCTGATCGTTAGTTGCCACTAATGAATAAGTCTGCCAGTCCAGGCGATGTCGAACCACTTCGTAAGCGACTCGCCGGGGGCAAGGATGACCGGCGCATCGTTGATTGCATTCGGTGCACCCGATTGTGGCTCGATGCATGTGGAGTGTGTCGGGAGGTCATAGACCACCCAATGTGAACAGTTACTGGAGAGAACAAGGTCAACACCGTTTACTGTGAGCGAGAGTGGTGCAAGTGGATTGGTAAAGCAATCATCAACGTTGACAGCATCAGTTTGTTCACGAAGCGAAGTAGCAATTCCATCTGTATCTCGCTGAAACATTGATTCAAAAATCAGTGAAGTACGACTTGGTTTGCAAAACCATGGGTGCCACCCAACTTGTGCAGGCATTGCACGATCCCCGGCAGTAACGCACAACTCCAGATGAATGCGTGCTTCTTCTAACTCAATGTGATGAGAAACTGAACCTCCGAATGGCCATTGCGAATCTAAATCGGTGAAGAGATCAATGCTTGATTCAGTCGCGTCTACGACATTCCACGATTGTGTGAACACCGTTCCATGCGCAGCGTGAGGTGGAAGGGTAAGGGGAAGTTGATGCTCGACATTGTCGAAATGCACAATGCCAGATCTGACGCGACCCGCATATGGAGCCATTGGGTAGCAGCCCCATGTGAGCGCTGTGGCATCTGGGCCATGGGTGAACAGCACTTCCATGTCGTGAATGCGTAACGAAGCAAGTCGTCCACCATGTAGTGCGTCCACGGAGACGGATGCGCTGTCGTTGCTCAGCGTGAAAACCACGCTTGGATTCTTATCATTTACTATCAACTGAAGAATTCGGCCTTGGGGGAACTAGCCTGTCGTGCATAAAGGAAGTGCAGTTTCGGGTCGCTAGCTCAGTTGGTAGAGCAACGGACTTTTAATCCGCAGGTCCAGGGTTCGAGCCCCTGGCGACCCACCATTGGTTATTCGCCAGCAGCGATAGAGAGTATCTAATTTCAAGATACTTATCGTTCTGCTATCACGCTTCACGATATGAGTGCGATACTGGATGCATGTTCATCCCCCTCATCATCGCTTCGGGTGTTTTCACACTCGCACACCGCCTGGTCATGGCATCAGTTGACTCGTTCAACGGATACGGCGACCAAGGCCCAGACTTTCGTCTCTAATTTCTGAATTTGCCCGATGTCAGTGACATCTGGGTGAATGAAAGGCGAGACTGTACGCAGTGAGTACAGATGAGTCAGTAGTCAATCAGTTAGATCTTTCGATCACCGGCATGTCGTGCAACGCATGTGCGATGTCGATCGAAAAGGGTCTGAATGCACTTCCCGGCGTGGAAGCAACGGTGAACTATGCAACCGAATCTGCCCGCGTGGCATTTGATTCGACCTCAGCAGACGTAGCGACTTTTATTTCGACGATTGAAGGTCTTGGTTACGGCGCCCGCACGCTTGCTGAAACCACACCAGACATGTTGGACGCCGAAGTTCGTGAACGCGTGTCGATGTTGAAAACGCGTTTGATGGTGTCTCTCGTGTTAGCAGTTCCTGTTGCTGTGGTGTCCATGTTTATGGCACTGCAGTTCAATAATTGGCAGTGGTTCGCATTGGCATTGTCAGCACCAGTGGTGACATGGGGTGCGTGGCCGTTCCATCGTGCAGCACTCATGAACGCGCGTCATCGAAATACAACAATGGACACGCTGATTTCATTGGGCATTGTTGCCGCAACTGGCTGGTCGCTATGGGCGCTGATTTGGGGCGGTGCAACTGATGATCACCACATGGCAGGCATGGCTGAATCGCCACATGTGTATTTCGAAGTTGCCGTTTCGGTATCGGTGTTTTTATTGGCTGGTCGCTACTTCGAAGCTCGTGCAAAACGACGAGCAGGCGATGCACTTCGTGCGCTCCTTGCACTTGGTGCACGCAATGCAACGGTGTTGCGCGATGGGGAAGAAGTGGTGATTGAGGCTGCGCTCATCAAAGTGGGCGATTTGATTGTGGTGCGTCCAGGCGAAATCATCGCAGCAGATGGAATTGTGCAAGACGGTGAATCCACAATCGATGCATCAATGCTCACGGGCGAAAGTGTTCCTGTTGATGTTGCAAAAGGCAGCAAAGTAACGGGAACAACGGTGAACTTGTCGGGCAGGCTCATTGTGAAAGCGCGCCGAGTTGGTGCAGATTCAACGTTTGCGCAAATGACCAAACTCGTGCGTGATGCGCAATCCACAAAAGCACCGGTACAACGCTTGGCCGACAGAGTGAGCAGCGTGTTTGTGCCAACGGTGATCGCAATTTCAATTCTCACCTTTATTGGGTGGTATGTGCTTGGCGACAATGTCAATCACGTTGCAGATTCTTTTACTGCAGCAGTTGCAGTGCTGATTATTGCGTGCCCATGTGCGCTTGGCCTTGCAACTCCGACGGCATTGATGGTTGGCAGCGGTCGCGCAGCTCAAATGGGAATTGTGATTAAAGGTGTAGACGTTTTGCAGAGCACGCGTCGCATTGACACCGTGGTGTTTGACAAAACAGGAACAGTGACAACTGGCGTGATGCAACTCATTGATGTGGTGTGCGCAAATGGAGTAACTCGTGCAGAGGTGCTTGGTTTTGCTGGTGCTTTAGAGCACGCAAGTGAACACCCAGTGGCAAAAGCAATTGCCAATGCAGCACGCACAGAACTAGGAACTCTTGCCGGTGTTGGCCACTTTGAATCAATTGCGGGAATGGGAACTGTTGGTGTTGTTGATGGCAAGCGAGTGATGGTGGGTGGCGAACCGCTGTTTGAAAAGCAGCTCACCATCGTGTCGAAAGACATGAAAGATGCCCTGCACGCTGCGCGCAATTCTGGAAATACTGCAGTGCTTGTTGCCTACGACGGTTCGGCAAAGGGTGTGTGCGTTATTGCCGATCAGCCAAAACAGCACAGCGCGGAAGCCATTGCCGATTTACGCAAGCTTGGCCTCAGGCCGGTGTTGCTGACAGGAGACAATCGGGCGACTGCTGTTGCCGTTGCTGAGCAGGTGGGTATTGATACCGACGAACAGCACGTAATTGCAGGTGTTCTCCCTGCTGAAAAAGTGCGTGTAGTTGCCGACCTACAGGAGCGCGGTTATGCGGTTGCCATGGTTGGCGATGGCGTAAATGATGCTGCTGCGCTTGCGCAGTCCGATGTTGGCATTGCCATGGGAACTGGCACCGATGTTGCAATGAATGCGAGCGATCTCACCATTGTGAGTGGCGACTTGCGCTTAGTTGCAGATGCCATCCTGTTGTCGCGCGCAACCTTGCGAACGATTAGCGCAAACGTGTTTTGGGCGTTTATCTATAACGCCGCAGCAATTCCACTTGCCGCACTTGGATACATGAACCCAATGTGGGCAGGTTTGGCGATGGCGTTTTCCAGTGTGTTCGTCGTGAGTAACTCGTTACGGTTGCGCACGGCAAAACTTACGCCGCACACTGCGTTCGTTCACGCAACTCGATAATTGCTTTGCGCCGCCAGGTGCGTACCGTGCGCACGCATACTCCTGCTTCAGCAGCGATGTCTTCTAACGTTTCGCCACTGCTTAATCGCATGATGAGCTGCAACGGAGCACTACGAATTCCACGTTTCACAGCATCGTGAACAATCTGTGCAAGTTCAACATTTGGTTCAATGGTTTCCTCATCATTGGAGACCAACTTTTCATCGACATCATCTGTCCAGTTCTCAACTTCTAAACGTTTCAGGCGGGCATTGCGAACGAAGGCAAAGTATTCGGTATCGCGAACAAGGTTTGACGCAATTTTTGCTGGTCGACGATCTACTGGGTATTGGCGAATCAGAATCCATGCTTGCCCAAGGATTTCGTTAAATGCAGCATTGAATCCGCCATTCACGATGTGGCCGCGGCGGCCTGCAATAGCGATGAGTGGAGGAAGTATTCGCTGCAACACAATTCGCGCCGCCAGTTCATCGTGAGCAGCTCGCTTCACCAACGCAAACAGAAATGCATCGCAATTTTCATAGTTGGTATCAATCCCGTATCCGGCACGAAGAAGTACTTCATCAAGATGATCAATGGGACCGCCAGGGAGATCCCATCGATTGATTGTTCGCAGCGTTCGAGGCTGCGCAGCGATAGATCCCCATTCGGTGACGAGTTTTCGGACCAGCGGGGCAGAACCCGCAGGGTGGGTGAGTGATGGACGTTGTTGTGTTGGTCGTGTTGTGGTCATGCACAGGATCATCTGGAATGTGGATCACTGTGGTTCTCACTGGCAGACTCACCGAAAGTCTCACCGCGCAGTAAAAACCCTGTCAGTATTGGGTGATGCGCATTACTTTGCCGTCAGGAACTTCAGCCGAAATCGACACATCGGTATCCAACCCAAAGATGGGCCTGGTCATTGCTCCAGACATTTTTGGACTTCGTCCATTGTTCGCCGATCTCGTTTCGCGGCTGGCAAACGAATGGCAGATGGCTGTGATTGCTGTTGAGCCATTTCCAGGCAAAGAGTTGTCTCCCGATATCGGTGAACGCTTCGCCGAAATGGCCAAGTTGGACGACGAAGTTCACCTACGTGATCTCACCGAAGCCGCCGATGCGCTGGGTGTTGATCGAGTTGGCCTCATCGGGTTTTGCATGGGCGGCATGTATTGCTTTAAGGCGGCACGAAGCGATCGCTTCGCGAAGATCTCAAGTTTCTACGGGATGATTCACGTTCCTGAAGGTTGGCAGAGCACAACTCAAGGTGACCCGATGGAATATTTGTACGCAGGTCACCCAGAACGTGTGTTGGCGATTATTGGTGCACAAGACCCGTACACACCACCCGAACAAGTAACTGAACTTTTTGAAAGTGGAGTAACGGTGTGTGAATATCCGCACGCAGTGCACGGCTTTGCACATGATGCAACACGTCCTGCGCATCGGGCCGAAGATGCTGCCGATGCATTTGCTCGCACCCATGAATGGCTGCTTGCAGAGTAATTAACTGGCCCGAATTTCCATTCGGTCGCGCATCAAAATTTTGTAACGACGATCGTGCTGTTCTAACCAACCAAGTCGAATGAAGCTAGCGATTGCTTTGTTGACGCGCTCACGTGAAGCACCAACCATGCCAGCCAGTTCTTCTTGGGTTACTGGCAGTACGAACTCGTTGTTTCCACTTGATAGTTCAAGCAAGCGTTTTGCTGTTCGGCCAGTGACATCGAGGAACACGCTGTCGGCGAGTACTTCGTCCATCGTGCGCAATCGAGTGGCGAGCAATTTAATGACTCCCAACAGCATGGTTGGGTTTGCTTGCATTTGTTCGCGTACTGGTGCATAAGGAATACGCAAGACCGAGCTCTGCTCGATGGCACGTGCCATTGCGCTACGAGGACCTTCGTCGAGCATGCCGAGCTCGCCAAACAAGTCTCCCGACTCCATGAGCGCAAGCATGCTCTCGCGGCTGTCGAGCGGCTTGTTGCCAATGGCAATGGCAATGCGTCCGCTGAGTACGACGAACAGCGCATCAGGGGCGTCACCTTCATTGAATAAGACATCGCCGCGCTGAAGGTTTTGCGTCTTTGCTTGAGCGCAAATCAGCGAAAGTGCACTTGTTGGTGTGTCTGCAAAAAACGACGTATTTGCGAGAATTTCTTCGTGTGTCATGCGAACTATGACGGTACTACCCTAAATGAACGTGACAACCGCGCCCAATGAAATTGTTTGGACAATTGTGGTTGCCGCAGGCTCTGGGGCTCGGTTTGGTGGCCCAAAACAATTTTCAATGCTTGGCGACCGTCGAGTTTTGGATTGGTCGGTAGAAACAGCCGGCAGTTGCAGCACTGGAGTAGTGGTTGTTCTTCCAGCTGCTGATGCAGAACGCGAGGGTGGCGTTGCTGGTGGCGAAACACGAAGTGAATCAGTTCGCTGTGGTCTTGCAGCCGTTCCAGCAGAAGCCACAATTATTTGTGTCCACGACGCTGCTCGACCTTTTGCAAGCGCACATTTGTATCGCGAAGTCATCATGCAGGTACATGCTGGTGCGGAAGGCGCAATTCCTGCACTGCCAGTGACGGACACTATTAAGCAAGTGAATTCTCAGAATATTGTTACTGCGACTCCTGATCGGTCTTCGCTTGTTGCCGTGCAAACACCACAGGCCTTTCGTGCATCTGTGCTGCGCTCGGCGCATGCATCATCACCAGAAGGCACAGATGATGCGACACTGGTAGAGGCGATGGGAAAACAAGTCGTCGTTGTCGCTGGTGAAGTAATGAATCGCAAACTCACTGCGCCAGAAGATCTTGAATGGGCACGCGCAATGGCGCGTACTGAGGCTTAGGAGTACATCATGGCGATACGTACACGTGTAGGACAGGGTTTCGATATTCATCGTTTCGTTGAAGGTTCAAGCGATCGCGTGTTGGTACTGGGTGGTGTGAAATTTCCAGGCGAGAAACCGCTTGCAGGGCACAGCGACGCAGATGTCATCGCTCACGCAGCAGCCGATGCGCTGCTTGGTGCTGCAGCACTTGGCGATATCGGTATGCATTTTCCTGATACCGACCCGCAGTGGGCAAATGCAGATTCGTTAACACTTCTTGCACACGTTGCCAAGTTGGTTCGTACTGCTGGCTTTGAGATTGGCAATGTTGATTGCAGCATTGTGTGTGAGAAGCCAAAGATTGCACCACATCGCGAAGCAATGCAGAAGTTGTTGTCCGAAGCAGCTGGTGCGACGATCACCGTAAAAGGTCGACGCGCTGAAGGTCTTGGAGCATTAGGTCGAGAAGAAGGAATTGCCTGCTGGGCAGTTGCAGTCATTGAAAGGACTCAGGCATGAAACCACGAAGCACAGGCGGTGGTCGCGGACCATCACGTGGAGCACCACGAGGAACGAAAAAACATCGCGGAGGCAAGCCAGCGCCGCGTGAACATGATGGCCCACGTGCGCCGCGACCAGACAAGCACAGCCTTGGTGGCTCGCAAGTTGAAGGCCGTCAGGCGGTTCGCGAGTTGCTGATTGCGCGTAAACGCAAAGCCTATGAAATTTTGATTTCAAATGATCTAGACAAAAACGACATCATTGACGACATCATCGAATTAGCAAATGATCAACGCGTTCCTGTGCGGTATGTTCCGCGCAAAGACATCGAGCGTGAAGCACGAAGCGAAGCACCGCAGGGCATTATTGCCACTGCAGCCGGAATTCCTGAAGTGGAAATTGGTGACATTTTGAAAAATGCCTCGCCAACGCGCAAACCATTCTTTGTCGCCATAGATGGCGTTACAGACCCAGGCAACCTCGGTGCAATTTTGCGTTCGTGCGACGGAGCTGGTGTCGATGCTGTTGTGCTCCCGCGACATCGCGCTGTGCACATCACGCCTACGGCAGCAAAATCTGCAGCAGGTGCAGCAGAGTACGTTCCGATGTGCATTGTTGGCGGACTGCCAACGGCACTGAAGCAACTCAAAGACGCTGGGGTGTGGATTATTGGTCTGCACGATGCTGCCGACAAGAACATCTTTGAAATGGGGTCTCTCGCAAGTGAGTCCGTGTGTTTGGTGCTTGGGGCTGAAGGACCAGGATTATCTCGTTTAGTTCGAGAACGCTGTGATCTATTGGTCAGTATCCCGATGCTGGGCGCGTTGTCGTCGCTGAATGTGTCGGCAGCTGCCGCATTAGCCACCTATGAAGTTGTGAGGGCACGCACAACGAAATAGCCAAACGCCCGTATCATTGAGGCGCTCAATGAAGTACGCCGGGTTAGCTCAGGGGCAGAGCAACCGCCTTGTAAGCGGTAGGTCGTGGGTTCAATTCCCACACCCGGCTCTGAAATACCGACCATGAC
>CANIHL010000029.1 GCA_947467375.1 Acidimicrobiaceae bacterium
GCCATCCATTGCACGTGACGCGAATACGAATAGTCAGTCATTTCAGATGGCTTGTCGGACTTTCCAAAACCGACAAGGTCGGGAGCGATGACTCGATGTCCTGCGGCAACCAGGATGGGGATCATTTTGCGATAGAGGTATGACCACGATGGTTCACCGTGCATCAGCAGCACGATGTCTCCGTCGCGAGGGCCTTCATCGAGGTAATGAACGCGAAGTTTTCCGCCGTCTAGATCATTGATGTCGAAATAGTTGGGGGCGAATGGGTAATCAGCAAGATTGTCAAACCGACTGTCTGGCGTGCGTAGAACTTTCATTGGAGTGCCTTTCGAATTGCTTCAGTGAGTACGGACTTGATGGTGTGAACTGACATCTTCTGGTCTGAGCGCATCATGTCGTAACTCTCAAAGGTGGTGAGAGCATCGATTGTGGCGACTGCAACTTGCTGTTGTGCCTTATCGAATGCGGATAGCTCATCGGCAAAGTGCTTTGTGATTTGTGCACGCAGCAATTTTCGACCGAAGACCAATTGATTTTTGATAACCGGATTTTTGAAAGCAAACGACCGCGCCGCCGGAGCAACTTTTTCGTTCATGGTGTAGATGCGAACCCGCTGATTCACGAAGTTTTCAATCTTTGTATCAAGAGAACCAACACCTGCATCGTCGATGAGTGCAAACTCAATTTCCTTTGAAAATGCCAAATCGCACACGGAACGATAAAGATCGTTTACGTCATCGAAATAGCGAAAGATGGAGCGTTCCGAAAGTCCGGCCTTGCTGGCAATGAGTGCTGCACTTATTTCGGTCTCTCCATTCTCGATGAGGCCGAGTAGGGCATCAACGATGTCTTGTCGATTGCGTTCGCGACGCAGGCTTCGACCATCGATCGCCGATGCTGGAACGTTGGTCATGTTGCTATGAGGTAATTCCGTCAACTGAAGCAGAAAGCGTCATTGCGTAGCTTTCGCCAGATGAAAGCCCGTTAATTGATGCAACGAGCGCATCTGCTTCTTGTTCGGTAGCAACGTGAACAAACTGCACCGTGTCATATTTACGACCGTCACCAATAATGGTTCCTTCCGCCCACATGCCAACAGCGTTCGGCACTGAACTAAGAACCTGCTCGCGGTCTGCAGATTGACGCACCACCATGACGATGTTTCGTAGACCGAAGTCTTCTGGTCGAGTGCGTGTGTCGAGCGCTTCGTCTACTGGTCTGCAGCAGACAATGGTCGTGCGCTTCATGCCGGCAGCTTTATGCTCATGCTTTTCGGCGAAATCTTTACGCTGCTGCATATCGATAAATGATTTGCGAGTTGCGTAGCGAACGATGGCAATGCGATCCCAGTCTTCATCGCCAATGTGATTCTTTGTTACGTCGGCTACAAACACAATGTCTGCACCGATCTTGTTCAGAATTGATGCAGGGTTGTACTTGTCATCTGCTTCGCGTCCACTTACCTGTGGGGCATCGGAGCTGCTGTATTGCGCAACTTCGTGGTACTTCATGAGGTTGACCATGAAGATTGGTCCGTCTTGTTCCGGGGGAGTTGTCGCAAGTTTTGCGGCGTAGTCCAGGTCGATTCGACCGTATTTGTGCTTGAGATTTGGTGTTTTTTCTTCGGACATCGTTTCCCCCTTGATGTGTTTTGACAGACTCTATGACAAAACATAGAGTCTCTGCAAGGGGGCACATGCAATGAGTCAGTACGAGCCGAGTTTTACAGGCAAGATCGCCAGCACCTATCAAGAGTCAACTCCTTCATGGCCCGAGTTGCCAAAGGCGCTTGGTGGACCAAACGTGATCACCATCGTGTTTGATGACATGGGTTTTGCGCATCCAAGTTGTTTCGGAAGTGAAATACCAACTCCCAATATTGATTCACTCGCGGCGACCGGATTGCGGTACACGGGATTTCACACCACTGCGCTGTGTTCACCTTCGCGAGCATCGTTGTTGACGGGACGCAATCACCACTCGGTTGGAATGCGCGGAGTATCAAATTGGAACACGGGTTTTCCCAACATGCGTGGTGGAATTTCTCCGCGCGCTGGAACAATCGCAGAAGTGTTACGCACGCAGGGGTATGCAACATTCTGTGCAGGTAAGTGGCACTTGGCGCCGATGGAAGAATGCACTGCTGCTGGTCCACATCACAACTGGCCGTTGCAAAAAGGTTTTGATCGCTACTACGGATTTCTCAATGGTGAAACTGATCAGTTTTATCCTGAACTCACACAGGACAATCAGCACATTCTTCCTCCACGTACGCCGGAGGAGGGCTATCACCTCACTGAAGATTTGATCGATCAATCAACAACGTGGATTCGCGATTTGGTGTCGGTGCGACCAGACAGACCGTTTTATTTGTATTTGGCATTTGGCGCACAACATGCACCGCACCACGCACCCGATTCGTACCTTGCGAAATGGCGTGGCAAGTTTGACGAGGGTTGGGACGTACATCGCGATCGAGTGTTTGCACGACAGAAAGAAATGGGAGTCATTCCGCAAGACACGACGCTTGCCATGCGTAACCCCGGTGTTCGCCCATGGGTAGAGCTGACGAAGAACGAGCAATTGTTTGCGTGCAGATTGCAAGAAGCGTTTGCAGCAATGCTCGATCACACTGACGCTCAAATTGGACGATTGCTTACATTCTTGGAAGAAAGAGGAATGACTGACAACACCATGATCGTGTTGTTGTCCGACAATGGTGCAAGCCGCGAAGGTGGACCACAAGGTGTAATGGACGAATGGAGCTTCTTCAACAATGAGTGGGAAAATGTTGATGAAATAGTTGCTAACAGGCTTGACTACATCGGTACGAAGAAAGCTCACTCAAATTATCCGTGGGGTTGGTCGCAGGTTGGCAACACTCCAAGCCGTTGGTACAAGTCGCAAACATATGGCGGTGGAATTCGCGATTCACTCATCATTAAGTGGCCGAAGGAAATTGCCGACCCTGGTGCAGTGCGCACTCAGTTCTGCCATATTTCCGATATCGCAGCAACCGTGTACGAATCGCTCGGAATTGAACAGCCAAAAACGTTAAACGGGCATGAACAGATGGCAATGCATGGCGAAAGCTTGCGCTACACATTTGGCGGGCCTTTGCAGGAAACTAAGCGCGGGCCACAGTATTTCGAAATGATGGGGCATCGAGCCATTTGGTCCGAGGGATATAAAGCAGTCACATTTCACGACCAAAACGTGCCATATGACAACGACACGTGGGGCTTGTACAACCTGAATGAAGACTTCTCGGAAATGCACGACTTGTCTTCCAAAGAGCCAGATCGCTTGAAGAAGATGATCGCTCTGTGGTGGGAAGAAGCAGAAAAGTATGGAGTGCTTCCACTTGATGACCGCGGTATCGAAATTTTCGGTTCGAAGTCTCGCCCAGGTTCGCCACACTACAGCAACACGTACACGTATTACCCACCAATTGCCCATATTCCGTCGGATGCATGCCCAATGTTGAGTGGTCGAGCGTGGACATTTACGGCTGATGTTGAAGTGGGAAGTACGACGCTTGAAGGAGTTATTTACGCACGTGGTGGACACAACATTGGACACTCCATGTTTATTCGTAATGGAGAGTTGCACTTCTATTACAACGCACTTGGCAAACATCAACGTGTTGGTGCACCAATTTCGCTAGCGCCAGGCAAACATGCACTTGCTGCTCGATTTGATCGAGAGGGCGAAACCGGGACCATTACGTTGATGGTTGACGGCACAGATGTTGGAAGTGTGCACATTCCAAAGATCATGCGAATTTTAGGAAGCATGGGAATGGACTTGGGTTGCGATCGGTTGTCGCCGGTATGCCCAGATTATGTAGCACCATTTCCGTTTACCGGAAAAATTGTGAAGGCGACATTCGAAATTCGTAGCCGTCCAACCAAAATTGATGAGCATGCAGAAATGCGCGCGGAAGCAGCAAAGGAATAGTCATGTCAAATGAACTGATCATTGATTCATTGCAACGTCGAATGGAAGCATTGCATTCGTTGTATGACCAGGCGCTCAGCACCATGACGCTTGAACACGTGAATCATTTCGAGCGCGAAGGCGTGTTGCCTATTGCGTTCAGCTTGTTTCACATCACCAACATGATCGATTCGTCATTTATGTTGATCACCGGGCAAATGCCGGTGTGGAATGACGAATGGAATGCACGAGTGATGCCGGCGATCGCCGACCACGGTAAGCACAAGACCGTTGATGAAATGATTGGCCAGCGCATTGGTAATTACGAAGCTTTTCAGGAGTATTTGCAGATTGTGTTTAATCGTGTGCATGAATGGCTTGCACAGTTGCAACCTGAAGAATTGACTCGGGTGGTTATTCCGCGTCCGTTTGGTCCGCAAATTGCAAGCACATACAGCGCGCGCGTTGCAGGAGAAGTGGGAATCACCGTGCTGGATGCGGTGGAGTGCTGGATCTACCAACACGGACTTCGTCACATGGGAGAAATTGAATTTGCTCGCGGCCTCGTTGGCCTCGGGGGAATGACTTCCTAATTCGTAGTTAGCGGCGTGGTCCGCGAATGAGCGCACCTGGCAATTCGCCGGTGAATGCATCGTTGTCTACGGTTTGCACACCGCTGACGAATGTCTTCACGTAACCATTTGCGTGCTGCACGAGACGGCGGCCATTTGCGGGCAAGTCATATGCCATCTGCGGCATATCGAAACCAAGGTTGTCAAAATCGACAATGTTGATGTCGGCTTTCAAGCCTGGCTTCAGTAAGCCTCGGTCCAACAGGCCATGTAGTTCTGCCGTGTGTCGAGTTTGGCGGTACACAATGTGTTCGAGCGAGAGCTTCGGTCCGCGAGTACGGTCGCGAACCCAGTGCGTAAGCATGAATGTAGGCATTCCGCCATCGCAAATAGCTCCGCAGTGTGCGCCGGCATCGCTTAAGCCATTACGTGTTTGCGGATGTTGCATCATTTCGTAGGTCATTGATAAGTCGCCGTACATGTAATTGAAGAACGGCGAATAGATCATGCCCTTGCCACCATTTGACAGCAGGTGGTCAACGATCAGCTTCATTGCTGGAACACCGGTTGCTTTGGACTGTTCGCCAATTGATTGCGATGGGTGCGGTTCGTAATCAATGTTTCCACTGGTTACTGGGTACATGCGCTTTAGCGCTTTAGTAACTAAGCCTTCATAGAAACCATCTTGTGGAACTTCATCAATAAATCGCTGGCGGCGCACTGGGTCGTTCAATGCGGCGATTCGCTCTGCAAACGGCAAGTGCATCACCTCGTGATATGCGGGGTGGGCGAGCAGCGGGTGCACGCTGCCTTCAAGGCACATCAAAATGCCAATGGAGCGACCTGCGGTTTGCGCAACAATCTTCTCGCCAGTTTCGTGCGCCTTCGTGAGCAGCGCCAATGTTTTGCGCCACACTTCGCTTCCGTCATCGAGTTGGTTCACGTTCACGCTTACGGTTGCACCGCTTCGACGAGCGAGCTCTTGCATCCATGGCCATTCTTCAATTGGCACGCGTGTGTGCTCCGGAGAAAATTGGAAGATGCCGTGACCAACGCGCTTCATTGCATCGGCAATTCCATACAACTCGTCTGGCGTGGCGTTTGTTCCTGGAACCAGTTCACCGCTCTTGCTGCGATGTAAAGGTGTGCGCGATGTTGAAAAACCAAGTGCTCCTGCGCGCAACGCTTCTTCAGTGAGCTTGCTCATCAGCGCAATGTCGTCTGCAGTTGCAACTTCGTTGTTGGCACCGCGATCACCCATGACGAAGGCGCGCAATGCGCCGTGCGCAATTTGTGTTCCAAAGTCAATGACGTGCGGTTTGCGTTCGAGCGCATCGAGGTATTCGGGGAACGATTCCCACTCCCACGTGATTCCTTCAACCATTGCGGAACCTGGAATATCTTCAACACCTTCCATGAGTTCAATCAGCCATTGATGGCGTTCGGGAACTGCAGGTGCAAATCCAACACCGCAGTTACCCATGACAGCTGTGGTTACTCCGTGCCAACTACTTGGCGTCATCCACGGATCCCACGTTGCTTGCGCGTCGTAATGCGTATGCACATCGACCCAGCCGGGGGTTACCAGTAGTCCGTCGGCTTTGATGTGCTGATGTGCGTGTGCGGTAGAAATTTGGCCTGGCGGAGCAACCTCTGTGATCACATCATCGACAAAAGCGACGTCGGCAAGACGCGCTGGCTGACCCGATCCATCAACAACTGTTCCGCCAGTAATGACGGTGGTTTTCCCCGTATTCATACGAGAAATCTACCCCGATTAGGTGAGGTGAAAATTTATATGCAGCGGTTGGTAATGGTGCCAACGCCTTCAAGCGTGGTTTCCACTACATCGCCAGGCTTGAGGTACACCTGGGGCTTGCGACCGTGGCCCACACCAAATGGTGAACCCGTATAAATGACGTCGCCAGGGAACAACTCGACAATGGTGGACATGTACGCAACGATGTGCGCGATGCCAAAAATCATGTCGCTGGTTTGCGTGTCTTGGCGTTGTTCGCCATTCACGGTGCAACCGAGTTGCAAATCGTCGCGCTTGTCATTATTTGACATGTCGGTTACCCATGGTCCGATTGGGGAGTAACCAACGCGGCTCTTGCCCAAACTGAACTGTGGTGGAGTGCCCATGTATTGCAAACCGCGATCAGAAACGTCTTGACCGGCGCACAAACCTGCAACATGGTCCCATGCCGAGGCTTCTTCAATGTGCCTGCCGCCCTTGCCAACAATGATGACGAGTTCTGATTCGTAGTCAACGGTGTCACTCAATATTTCGATGTCTCCCGTTGGCGTGTTTAGCGAGCTTTGAAACTTGGCAAACACCAAAGGAAGTGGTGGCAATGGGCTGCCCATTTCTGCAGCGTGCTTGCGGTAGTTCAGACCAACCGCAAACATTTGACGCGGATGCGGAACTGGACACGAGAGATCGGCAATAGCAACAGGAGTGCCTGCGCTTACATCAAGTGATGCTGCAAGCTTCTTTAATACGTCCCAATGTGAGAAGCACTGCATCGGGTCTGCTGATAACGAGTTATTGCTAGCAGTAGCAACATCGATTGCGCGAGGCGATGAAATGTCGCCAACAATGAACTGCGCGCGACCTTTGAGATTGGCAAGGCGAAGAGTCATGGCTGATACCTATGCGCGACCGCGTGCGATGCGACGCTGAGCTTCTGCCTGCGCGCGAGCTGCTTTATCTTTTTCTTTGCGTTCTGCACGTGCGCGCTTCTTCTCTTCTTGTGCTGCTGCGTCCTTAGTTGGTGCGGCGGCTGCAACTACAGGCGCGTTACCTGCAGAAGGAATAGCAAAACGTGTGTCGGTATTTACCAGTTTGCGGAATCCACCAAGCGATACAGAAAACTGAATGGCCATCAGGCGACATGCATCCAGGCTGAATTCTTCGATGAGTGATGGCAACACATTGTTCAAGTCTTCGAGGCTTGGGTCTTCCGACTTATCGCCAAGAACTTCGATGGCCTTTTCTGTTGCGGCCTCGCCGAACAAAACGCCAGTGTCGAGGTAAGCCTTGCGAGCCTTCATAGCTTCGCGAACTTTTGGTGCAACGGTTGCAGCGTCATCAAACGTTCCTGCTGGAAGAGCGAGCACCTTGGCAAGCGCGTCGCGCAACTTTTCGTCTACAGCGGCTGCCAATTTGGCAATTGACTCATCGGAAATGGAGGTGAACACTGCCGCGTAACGACGTTCAAGCAAAATGGTGTCGCGAGAGTTGCTTACTGGCATGTTGGGTCCTTTTCGAAGTCTGGATTATCGCTAAGAGCGACCCTTCAGTGTGTCAGGCAGGGACCCCCGTTCCTACTCGATAACCCCAATATTCGTATGCTGAGAAGGCGATGAAGGGTGCAACTCCGGCCATGGTGATGCTTGAGCGAAGCGGCATTGAGTTTGCTGTGCATGCCTTTGATCACGATCTTGTCGATGCCGAGGAACTTGGGTACGGACGGGCAGCGGCACATGCGCTTGGCGTTGATGAATCTCGAGTGTTTAAGACGTTGCTCGCTCAGTCGGAAAAATCTGCTGTCGTTGCCATCGTTCCCGTGAGTGCTCAGCTGTCCTTGAAAGCACTTGCAATTGTGCTTGGAGTGAAGCGATGTGAGATGGTGCCCGCACAAGATGCACAACGAATTACTGGCTATGTCGTAGGTGGCATTAGCCCATTCGGTCAGAAGAAGAAACTATTTACTGTTCTTGACGAATCGGCAAGTGACCTGCCGACAATATTTGTCAGCGGTGGTCGACGTGGGCTCGACATAGAAGTTGCACCAGCCGATCTGATTCGCGTGCTCGACGCAAAAACTGGTGCACTTGCTGTAACTGAATAGTTAGTTGGTAACCAAAGCCTGCACTTCACGAACAACCATTTGATGACTTGCTGCGAACGTATAGTCACCCACCGTTCCGCGTGCTCCAAGACTGGTGGTGAACGTAATGTGCCACTGCACCGAGAGCTTTGCGGGAAATGCTCCAGATGGATGCATTGATGACGAGTGCGAGTAGGTGTACATGCACTTGCTGCTCATGGTGTCGCCAAACAATTCAATCCATGGAAGACCGGGGCCGTCGCACGTAACTGGGCCAGAGCCAAGCGCGCCATCACCTGGATCGAAGATGAGCTTCTTCGGAGTAGCTGTTGTGGTGACCGAAATGTATCCATCGGGAGTAGGCACGCCGGCTGTAGCGCTAATGGGCACCCACATCAATGGGTTAACCCAAAACCATGTTCCTAGTTTGACGACTCCGCGTTGAGCAGGTGGCGCAAAGTTTCCCCACGGCGAGGGAATGTTGTCGTAGACAACTGATGTTGCTTGTTGCGCAAGTTGAGCAGTTGACACTTGTGGAATCCAATGGAAGGTTGTTGCAGGTGTTCGATTGAAGCACGAGTACTCAAACAATCGGTACGTAACTCCACCAGAAACTTTTTCGACCATCGTTTCGTTGCCCGAGTGCGCATCATGTGGAATGGCTATTGACCATTCGCAATCTTGTAACGCACCAGAACTACCTGGTGTTGCGCCATATTGAATGCCTGCCATGATTTGGTTGCCGATAATTCCTGCGGTGCTGGTTGAACTTCCGCCAATGGAATCGCCAGCATGCACTTCATTCGGTAGTGCACCGATGAATACGACAACAGTTGCAATTGTTAGTTTGCGAATCCACATATGTCTGCTCCGATCTTTCGTTGTGTGGCTGTGGAAGAAACCCACTTCCATATGCCGTGGTCAAGTTGCACGCTCCACACCATGAATGCCGAAATGACTGAATCGTCAAACACAATGTCGTCGGCAGCGCTGTCGATCTGACCAGAATCGAACAGCACTACCGAGTCAAAGATGCATGTGTGCACGGTTGCGTGAATGGTGTCAACAATTTCTACAGATTCAATACGCACGCGTAATTTTCCGGAGTCTTTGCGCGTGTATAAATGCCCGACCACGCGTTCATTCATGATTGAAGTAAGTGAACGAAAGAGCGGGCTACCTGCAATTGCCATTTGGTTAATGGGGCATTGATCTGGAGTTCGGCCACATTGCGCGCGCTGTTGCGAAATTTGACTGAAATCGCTCACAATGTGCTGAGTGATTTCGGTGTCGGTAAATACCACAGACTCAACACGTTCGCTCGGAGCAATGGTCGTGGTGGTTAACGCTGTTGATGTTGTCACGGAGTTAAACGTGAGCTCATCACTTGGTGAGGCGCAACTTGTTGCAAGAACAACAAGAAGTACGCCGAAACGCAAATACCAGATAAATGATTTGGACATGTCTGCCTCCGCCGATGCAGGAATTGCCAATAATGATGTGGACGAACTGTGTATGTGGATACTGCCAAAAATTCGGAAAATTCAAAAATTGGCGATTGGGATCTGACGGTAGAGTTGATGAACCCCAAAATGAGCCAACAACACCCTGACCTTCCCGCCGAGCAGGCCTACATAGACCATGCTTATGCCTGCTTGGATAAGAGCCGCGAGGACGCCTGGCATATTCGGGAACTGAATGAGGCAAGCACGGGTGGCACCTTCCAGGCTCGCTACGAACGCAATGCTTTCGACGAGCAACTGCTGCAACGCCTGACCACGTTGGATTTGGGCGATGCCGCACTGGTGTTTGGTCGGATCGATCGCTTTGCCGAAACCCCAGATGAAATTGAAAGCTTCCACATTGGGCGTTTGGCAGTTGCCGATGAGAAGCGTGAACCCGTGGTGGTGGACTGGCGTGCGCCAGTTGCCGAACCGTTTTACCGAGCAACGGGTCGCGAAACCATGGGTCTCGCGCGACGTCGACACTTTTCGGTACAAGGTCGCGATCTGCAAGGCATCGAAGACGAATTGTTCGGCGAAGGTCACCTTGGTCTTGGACACGATGAAGGTTTAGGCGGTGACCCGCAAGTAGGGGTGAAACACGACGGCACTGGCCTTCGCGGATACAGCACACTTATCTCTGCATTGTCGCGTGGTCGTACCGGGCAACTTGGCGACATCGTTGCCACTATCCAGTCAGAACAAGATCAAATTATTCGCGCTCCACAAAGCGGCGTATTAGTAGTTCAGGGTGGACCAGGAACTGGAAAGACAGTTGTTGCATTGCACCGTGCTGCGTATTTGTTATACACCTACCGATTCCCGCTTGAAGATCAAGGCGTATTAGTAGTTGGACCAAACCGAGTGTTCTTGCGATACATCGAACAGGTGCTGCCATCTCTTGGTGAAGCAGGCGTGCAACAAGTAGTGCTTGCCGACCTTGTGCCAGGACACCGCGTAGGTCGATTTGAAGATGACGATACGAAGCACGTGAAGGGCGACATTCGCATGTCGAAGTTCATTGCTGCTGCTGTGCGCGACCGCGAACGACCATTGCGCGATGACTTAGTGATTCCGTTTGGTGCTGAGTATTTGCGACTTCGCGTAGCCGAGTCGTCTCGCATCGTTCGCGATGCGCGTCGTCGCTATCGCCGCCACAATGCCGCAGCGCGATGGGTAGAAACCGAAGTAGTAGTGGCCATGGCTGCAACCAGCAAGCGTGAAGAGATCGATATTGAAGCGTTGCGCGACAGCCTGCGCGACATTCCGGAATTCCGCGCGGCCATTATTCGCATGTGGCCAGTGCTCAGCCCAGGTGAAGTGCTGCACGACTTGTTTGGTTCACGCGCGCTTGTGCGCTCTGCTGCACAAGATGTTCTCAAGGACAGCGAATGGCCATTGCTCGTGCGCGAACGCAGCGAATCGCTTGCCGAAGTGCACTGGGCAGAAAGCGATGTTGCTCTGCTTGATGAAGTGCTGTCGCTTATTGGCCCTCGACCACGTAAGAGCGGTCGCATTGATGAAACCGATGAAATGCGCCTGTATGGGCACATCATTATTGACGAAGTTCAAGACCTCACGCCGATGCAATTGCGCATGATGAATCGTCGTTCACTCAATGGATCAATGACTGTGGTGGGCGACTTGGCGCAAGCAACGGGAGCGTTTGCACCAAATGATTGGCAGGACTTGTTGCGTTATTTGCCAACAAAGAAGGAAGCCCAAATCATCAACTTGTCAGTTGGGTATCGAATTCCCGCGCAAATTATGGCGCTTGCCGACAAAGTGTTGGCCGTTGCAGCACCTTCGCTTATTCCGCCACAGTCGGTACGTGAAGGTGAATTCGGGCCAGACATTGTGCGATCGTCATCTGCAGAGCGATTGCTCGATGATGTTGTTACACAGACTCGCCTCATGATGGAAAACGTCAAAGGTGGCAACGTGGCAATTGTGTGTCCCGATGCAATGACCGACTCGGTTTCTGCGGTGCTCACACGTGAAGGCGTGCAACACGGACGCGCAAACAACACAGCACTCGACACTCGACTTACCGTCGTTCCTGTGGGTGTGGTGAAAGGTCTTGAACTTGACGGAGTGGTAGTTGTCGAGCCTGCCGCAATTGTTGCCGCACAGGATCAAGGATTACGTGCGCTCTATGTTGCACTTACTCGTTCAACTCAAAGACTTACGGTTGTGCATCATCGCGACTTGCCAGCAGCGATGACGGGTAACTAGTTAGTTACAGCGTTTCAATAACGAGCGAAAGAAAACGCAGCGCTTTGTCGGCATCGGCTGGGCGGTTGCGTTCCACCGAAGAAGCGGCAAGATCAATAATGCGTTGCATGTCTTGCATGAATTGATCGCCACGGTCTGCAATTTGTGGTTGCAGTACCTTCCATATTTCTCGAATTTCGGCAAGCTTCGCCTTTGACATGTCGCCATTGCTGTCGCTTATGGCCTTAGACATCTCTCCAATTGCGGTATGCAATTGTGTGAACAGCTCGGTTGCAGTTCCTGTTGGAACGACGGTGGTTGGGGCAACCAGCGTAGAAGTTGGTGCCGTGTCAACGATGGTCGTTGAACATGCCGCTAGTGAGCACATGGCCATTACTACAAGGGAACTGCGCTTAACAACGTTCATGCGCGAACAAGAATTCGATTGCTGGCAAACGAAGTGATGTTGACGTCTGTGTCATGCAATCGAACGGTGAGAGATCCATCTGCTGAAGAAGTGGTGACGGTGCCAGTTACGCCTGGTGTGAGTTGGGCTGATTCAAGAAACTCAAGCATTCCCGGTGCGTATTCGAGTTCTTCTGTAATGCGCGAAACCGTAAAGGCTGATCCAACGTGCACGTCCACCAGCGGGTGAGTTGGCTCTTCAATGTAATTGGAACCCGGAATTGGATTGCCGTGAGGACACGTTGTTGGGTTACCGAGCAATCGAGTAATTGCTTCTTCCACATCGGGGCTCAACACATGTTCCCACTTGCACGCTTCGTGGTGGGCGAGTGCCCACGGAAGACCAAGAATGTCGGTGAGGAAACGCTCGGCGGTGCGATGTTTGCGCACGACCGATTCGGCAAGCTTCTCGCCTTCCTGTGTAAGCACAATGCGGGTACCGCGTAAACGAATAAGACCTTCGGTCTCCATGCGTTTAATCATTTCTGAAACTGAAGGACGCGAAACATCAAGCCGTTCGGCAACGCGAGCCTGAATGACGTCTAAGTGGTCTTCGCGAAGTTCAAAAATGCATTCGCAATATTCTTCAAATGCTGGGTGGTGTTCACCGGGGTGCGCCATGAATTACAGGCTACTCCGAGTCAACTCCGCGCAAGCCCGCCCACACCAAGCTGGCGATTTGTTTGCCTGTTTGTTCGCCAGCAAATGCGATGTTGTTATTGATGAGAAAGCGCGCAACTCCTTCGCTGGCGCCTGCAACAGCGTGAGCAAGAGTGCGCACATGAATTGGGTCTAAGTCAATTGCAATGAGTGGAGCAATGGCCTCTGCAGAGCGATCCAACACTTTGCGGATTGCAATGGTGAATTCTTCGTCATTTTGAGTTCCGCTTTCAAATAGAAACTTGAATGCGTTTCTGTCTCGTTCTACCCATTTAAAGAATGCGATCATCCCAGCTTCTACTTGTGCCTGACCATCGGTGAGTCCGCTAGTTGCAGCGGTCAAAACATCAATCATGCGATCACCAACATGGTCAATGATTGCAAGAAACAAAGCGCGCTTTGATTCGTAATGCTGATACACCACAGGCTTCGTTACACCGGCTGCTTCGGCGATGTCGTTCATGGATGTGTCGTGAAAACCTTTAGTGGCGAACACCGAAAGTGCAACGTCGAGAACTTGTTCTTTGCGTTCAATAGCGGGGAGTCGAAGTGCCATAGTGATTTCCGATTAGTTGCCGTTCAGGCGATCTTCTTTTTCGGCAGCTTTAATTGCGTAACCAAGAACTATGGACGGCGCGAGAAGAATTGAACCAATAACGAGACCGCCAGTTGCGAGTTCGCCAACAAGCGGGGTGAAGGAAGTTGCCAGCCCGGTAAACACTGCGACGATGGACACTCCAAAACTGAGGTAGCCCACTCGTTTGGCGAGCTTTGTCCAGCGATCGATCAATGCGCGGCGAAGGCGAACTGGGTCGTCTGAAACACCAACAGTCTCGGCTTGTTTAGAGGGTTGAGGGGAGGAAGTCATAACCTTGCTCCTCATGGTAGATCGCAGAGACCAACAATGAGCAAGGGCATTGTCCTTGTTGATTGGCGCGACGACGTGGCTCTGCTCACCCTGAATCGCCCTGAGCGTAGGAACGCCGTAGATCTTGCATCTCTGCAACTCATTCGCGAAGCCCAGGTGGAAGCTGAACAGCGCAAAGTGCGCGCGCTGGTGTTGACAGGTGCCGCACCAGCATTTTGTGCGGGAGCCGATTTGGCGGGAGTACGCGAGGAAGTATTTCACGAAGCATTGAGCGAGGTACTTCGCGGATTTACGCAACTGCCGTGTGTCACCATTGCTGCAATCGACGGACCAGCACTAGGTGCAGGCGCGCAACTGGTTGTTACCTGCGATGTACGTGTTGCAACACCAACAAGTGTGATTGGTGTGCCGGCTGCAAAATTGGGCTTAGTAGTGAATCACTGGACCATTGAACGAATAGTTCGCGAACTGTCGTGGCCAGTTGCGCGAAACATGTTGCTCACCGCAAGCAATTATTCAGCAGAAGAACTTGCGCGCATGGGATCAATTCAGCGATTAGGAACTCTTGACGACGCACTTGCATGGGCAAGTGACATTGCCAAACTTGCTCCGTTAACGATTCGCGGTCACAAAGTTGCCCTGGAATCGAGTGCGGGCGAGCCAAACATTGACGCCTTAGTAACCGCTTGTCGCGAGGAGGCACTTGCTAGCAGTGATGCGCGCGAGGGCAGAGAAGCGTTCATGGAAAAACGACAGCCAAAGTTCACGGGTTCGTGATGACAACTGATTCAGTGATTAATTTTGTTGATGCAGTTGCGGTATACAACGGGTATCCGGCGTTGGCCGGCGTAACACTGAGCGTTGCGCGAAATGAGATTGTGCTGCTGCAAGGTCCGAATGGCGCTGGCAAGTCAACGTTGCTGCGTGCATGTGCAGGTCTGATGCCCGTCATTCGTGGCACGGCGAACGTGTTGGGTTTCGACTTGACCATTGATCGTGAGTCGGTACGTGAGCGTGTTGGATTACTTGGTCATCAAAACGGATTGTTTGGCGACTTGACCATTGCGGAAAATATTTCGTTCTGGTCAACGGTTGTCGGAGCATCTGTGCAAGAACAAACTTCTGCAATGGAACGAATGGCCATTGATGGCAAGTTGGCAAACCGCAGAGTTTCTGAATTGTCCGCAGGCCAGAAACGCCGTTGTGCATTGGCGTGTCTCGTGGTGCGCCGCGCCGAATTGTGGTTGCTTGATGAACCGCATGCGGGTCTTGATGCAATGGGTCGCGATGAAATTGATCGCATTGTGAAAGAAGCTGCTGCATCTGGCGCAACTGTTGTTGTGGCATCGCATGAAATAGAGCGAGCGCAACAACTTGCCACGCGAACAGTGTCGCTTGTTGCTGGTCAGGTGCGTGATTCGTTATGAGTATGTCGGTCAGTCGAATTGCTCGCGCAGTAGCTGCAAAAGATTTGCGCATTGAATTGCGTTCGCGCGTGGTGTCGAATCAGGTTTTGCCATTTTCTGGGCTAGTCATGATCATGTTTGCCTTTGCACTTGACAACGATGATGTACTGCAACGAGTTGCTGGCGGGTTGGTATGGCTGGCAACGCTGTTTTCGCTTTTCATATTGGTGCAGCGAACGTTTGCTGTAGAAACCTACGACGGTGCGCTTGACTCGCTTCGTGTTGCTGGCGTGAATCCACAAGGAATATTTGTAGGTAAATCTGTTGCATTGTTTGTGCAATTACTGGTGCTCGAGTCAGTGTTATTTCTTGCTGCAATCGTGTTGTATCGCGTGAATGTGGACGGATCGGGAATAGTGCTATTGGTCACTTGTGTACTGTGCGCTACAGCCGGATTGGCCTTCGTAGGTACTCTGTATGGCGGTTTGACTGCAGGTGCTCGAGGTCGTGAAACTTTGCTTCCACTGCTCTTGCTTCCGGTAGTCGCTCCAGTGCTGATCTGTGCAACTCGGGCAACTGAGTCGGCATTGAGAAGTGGTGGAGTAACCGTTGGCGAAGGGTGGCCGTGGGTGGGAGTGCTTGCGGTTTTCGCTGCGGTGTTTGGGTTAGGTGGCCTGCTGTCATTTGGCTCGCTAATTGAGGAATGATGAAGGGCAATACATATGAATTCTGAGGCGCAGGCAATCAAAGGAGTGGGCACAGCGGCCACTCGCATGTACGGGTTGATGGCCATTGTCGCCCTTGGTTGGGTGTTGCTTGGTGGATTGATTTTTACTCCTGAAGATGCGGTGCAAGGCGATGCAGTGCGCATTATGTACGTGCACGTGCCAACAGCGTGGGTTGCCTACTTGGCTTTCATCGTCACTGGTGTGGCATCGGCGTGTTGGATGATCGGCAAAAAACATTCACTGGGTTTCGATCGTGTTGCAGGTGCATCGGCTGAAGTCGGTGTGGTGTTCATGGGGATGACTCTGCTCAGCGGAAGTTTGTGGGGACGCATTACGTGGGGAACGTTTTGGGTGTGGGACCCGCGCCTTACGACAACGGCATTTATGTTCGTTACCTACATTGGCTACTTAGCTGTACGAGGTTTAGGTGGAACTGCGCAACAGCGCGCGCGTCGTTCTTCCGTGATTGCACTACTTGCAGTTCTTGAAATTCCGTTAGTTCACTTCAGCGTGGTCATGTGGCGCTCGCTGCATCAGCGCGCAACGGTGTTAAGCCCAGATGGCGATATCAAAATGGACGGACTCATGCTGTTCACCTTGTTGTTCGGCGTATTCGGGTTCTCGGTGTTGTTCGCCTGGCTGGTGTCGCATCGCCAGCGCATCATGGCAATGCAAGATGCGCAGCAAACTTCGGCACTCGATGTTGCAGTAACCGAGCGTTTGAAAGAGGCTCAGGCATGAATCACGCAGGCTTCATCATCGCGGTATATGGCATCACGTTTGGTGTGATTGTTGGATTGGCTGTGTACACCATGAAGCAAGGACGCAACTTGTCGCGCACAGTTGCCGATAAGGACAAACCGTGGACTTAACTCCGCGCACGTCGTCAGACAACGCGCCACTTGCACCACGCAAACGCAATCGCAAGTGGAAATACATGGCCATGTTGGTGGTGGTTGCCTCCGCAGGCGGGTTTATTGTTTCGCAATTTCTTACTTCGGCAATTGACTTCTATTGCAATGTTGACGAAATTGGTCACCGAACGGGTTGCGAAGCAAACCGCAGGCTTCGGGTGCAAGGCGTTGTGGAAAAGGATTCCTTGAAGTCGGGTGCGGGGCGCACAACTTTTGTGATGGTGTTTAATCATCAATCAATTGATGTGATGTACGACGGTGATCCGGGTGGAATTTTTCAGGAATGTATTCCAGTCGTTGCGCACGGTCGATTGGTTGGCGACATCTTCGAAGCAAATCGCATTGAAGTGAAACATTCAAATCAGTACACCGCGGCAAACCCAGACCGACTTGCACAATCGAAAGCAGAACCGTGTTCGCAGCAAGCGGGATAAA
>CANIHL010000030.1 GCA_947467375.1 Acidimicrobiaceae bacterium
ACACTCGTGCGCATACGCCCTGAATAACTGCTCTTCCAACTAAACAAACTCTTGTGGTCGGGACCGGCGTCGATCCGGTGACCCTGCGCTTTTCAGGCGCATGCTCTGCCTACTGAGCTACCCGACCTTGAGAAGTGCAAGCACTACTCAGCGGTCCCGACGGGACTCGAACCCGCGACCTCCGCCTTGACAGGGCGGCGTGAACTCCAACTTCACCACGGGACCAATGGTGTGAAGTGTTCGTTATGAACGCTTCACGATTGATCGTGTTTATGTACGTATTACTTTTGCACCCCCAACGGGATTCGAACCCGTGCCGCCACCTTGAAAGGGTGGTGTCCTAGGCCACTAGACGATGGGGGCATGGACGAATATTTAGTTGGAAGAGCCCTAGAAATCTACCAGTGACTGCGTGAATTCCCCCCGCTAATTGAATTCGGTCTGGGCGGTCACGATCCAGTCCAAAAGCCAACCCAGATATGAATACAGCTGATATTGGCCATACCCAGGGTCATCTTCGACCAGGTGTGCTTCGAACTCATCTTCATCAACATCGAGCAAGGTGCCAAGGACAAGCCGCAGACTATTAATGGAGCGCATTAGTGCATCGAGCTCATCGGCCGTAAGCACAATGTTGTTGGTAGTCGTTTCGCGCTCAAGTATTGATGAAGTGAGCGAGAGCGATGCAAGCCGTGAGGACAACAATTCATCGCGCATGAGTCGCTGGTATTCCTGTTCATGCTGCTCGTCTTGGTGATATGCGGCAGGGAAGAGTCGACGAGCAATGTCGCTTGATGAGTCATTCATTAATACGTCACGCAATTGATCAAGAAGAGCATTCAGCGTCGTTCGGTCTTGTGCGTCAATGTTGAGTGAATATGACAATGCATCGATCCGTGTCACAGGACCTTTGCTTTTGCGCGCCACGACTAAGCGTCTTCTCGTTGCATTGTTGCCCATAGTCCATGTTCGTGAAGTCGGTACACATCGAACTCGGTATGTTCCCGCGTGCCGGACGAAACTACTGCTCGCCCTTTATTGTGAACATCGAGCATTAATTCCGTTGCCTTTTCAAGGCTGTACCCAAACAGCTTCTGTAAGACCAAAGTCACATACGACATCAAATTGATTGGGTCGTTCCACACAAGCACAATCCATGGGCGGTCGGTATCGGGTGCAATATCTGTGCCGGGGTCAACAACCTCAGTTGGTCGCACGTCAGTATTCGCTGCAGGGTGTATTGGCACATGGACATTCTGCCGTGAATCACGGTGTGTTCTGCTTGCACACGGCAATGCTCCGATTGGTAGCCACACATTGAGCGCCGTAGCCTAAGCCTGTGGCTCTCGACGTTCGACCAGTAATTCCATCACGGTTTTTTGGTCATAAGTCTCGAGGCGCAGCACCATCATCGCGAATCGGTTCCTACATCGCCTTAATGAAACTGCGGGTCGTTGAGCTGTTACTCGTGACAACGGTGCCGACGATGGTGCTTGCCCAGCAGGGTTGGCCATCGATTCAATTAATGGCGGTCACACTCTTTGGTGGAACGCTCGCCGCGGGTGGAGCCAATGCGATCAATATGTATATCGATCGCGATATCGACAAGCTCATGGTGCGCACGCAGAATCGTCCACTTGTAACGGGTGCATTGACTCCGCGAGCAGCAATGATTTTCGCAGTTGCCCTAGAAATCGTGGCTTTTGGTGTGTTGTGGGCTGGAGCCAATGTGCTTGCAGCAATTTTGGCAGTCACCGCAACGTTGTTTTACGTGTTTGTTTATTCTTTGTGGTTAAAGCGCACCAGTAAACAAAACATTGTGATTGGTGGCGCTGCCGGCGCAATGCCCGTACTAGTTGGTTGGGCCGCAGTAACGAACTCACTCGGATGGGCACCAGTCGTACTGTTTGTCGTCATTTTCCTCTGGACGCCACCACATTTTTGGGCGCTCGCAATTCGACATGCAGACGATTACAAAGCTGCAGGTGTGCCAATGATGCCGGTGGTGGTCTCATTAGAGCGAACGGTTCGGTCGATGACGGTCTACGCCGTGCTACTCACGATCTCCACTCTTGTCCTCATCCCTGTTGCCGATCTTGGCTGGATTTATGGAGTTACAGCCTTGGTATTTGGGGTGGCTTTTGTCATCGGGGCCATTCAACTGGGGAGCGACCCTTCACCCAAGCGTTCGATGCGACTATTTACCTTCTCCATTACTTACGTCACCGCAATTTTTGTTGCGCTGACCGTAGACGTTCTGCTGCGATAGGAACAATTGCACAAAGCAGGGAAGTCAGGCTCATGCCCCTGCCATTGTTAGTGTCTAGTTCGTTATGACCACGGTCAATCTGCCTTCCACGCTGGGTGCCGAGGCCACTGCCGACTCAGGTTTTCTGGGTTCGGTGGGTGCTTGGCTCACCACCACCGATCACAAGCGAATCGGTCGACTCTTCATTGGTACTGCCACACTCTGGCTTCTCGCATTCGTTGGAGTTGGATCACTACTGGGATTCGAGAGAATCGACAGCAAGACGCTGACGTTCAATGAGGGCATGATGACGCAGTTGTTTGCTGCGACAAAGACGCTCGCTTCATTTGGCGTGATGATTCCGTTGATGCTCGGCCTCTCACTTGCAATTGCACCAACGCAAATTGGATCGCGGTCAGTCATGTTTGCTCGTAATGCCATGTTGGGCTTCTTTCTCTGGGCGATTGGCAGCGCATTAGTACTGAGTTCGCTTATTGCTAACGGCGGACCTGGTGGCGGTAACGCGCAGATGGTCGACTTGTATCTCTTGGGTCTTGCACTCGCCATTATGGGTTTGCTTGCATCTGCAGTCAGCGTTGTTGCAACTGTGTTGAGTGCACGAACAGCAGGAACAGATTTGGCAGACGTTCCTTCCTTTTCGTGGGCGGCATTGATTGGGTCTTCAAGTTTGGTGCTCACACTTCCCGTGACTTTGGGAACATTGATTTTTATAGCGGTTGATCACCACTACACACGCATTGCTTTTGACGGAAACATGGGCATTGTTAAGTGGCTTGGTTGGTCAATGTCACAACCACAAACGTTCTTGTACGTCATTCCTGCAGTTGGAATACTTGCCGAACTCGCGCCTGCGGTTGCACGCCGAACACAGCCGCTACGCGGTGGGGTGTTTGTTGGTGTTGGGCTTATTTCTGTTGCACTTCTTGGTTCTGTTACGCAAAATGTTCATGGACTTGCCTGGACAGGAACGTTGACAGACAAAGCAAAGAGCTTCGTGCCATACGCATTGTTCAACTTGCTGCCAATTCTTGGCGTTGTTGTTGTTCTTGGCCTTGCACTACTCGCATTGAAATCTGATTCGATCAAAATGATTGCACCATTTGTTCCTGCGTTTCTTGGTGGCGGAATGATCTTCACTGCAATGCTTGGCAATGCAGTGCAGTTGGTATCAAGTGCTAATCTTTCAGGGACAGTGTTTGAAGAAGCTGTGCTCGTGTACATCAGTTATGGAACCGTGCTTGTTGCATGGGCAGCAATTGCGTTTTGGGGTCCGGCGCTGTGGGGTCGCATGTTGCCAGCGAAAGCAGTAGTTGGAATTGGTGCACTTGGTTTCGTTGCAACCGTGTTTGCTGCACTTCCGATGTACATCGCTGGCTTTGCTGATCAGCAAGCTGATTCGATAAAAGATTTCGATTATTCCGGCCCTGCAAGTTTGTGGAATACGGTTTCAACAGCAGGGCACGCACTATTTGCAGTGTGTGTCATTGCAGCAATTGTTGTTGCAGTAAAAAGTTTTGCAACGGGAGAACGCGTTGCAGGAAATCCTTGGATTGATGGGGGTGCACAATGACCACCGCAGTTGATCGCTTATTGCCAGCAGGTCCAACAACCGCTGCACGACACCCGCTGTTTATTGCAACGGGCTCAGTGGCTGCTGCGGGAACCATGTTGATGTTTGGCATGTTGGCCGTGTGGTTTAAATTCCGCGACGCATCTCCATTGCGCGCTGGCAAGAACGGGAAAATGATCCACGATTGGCTGCCTGCAGATCTCAAAATTCCAGAAGTTGCAACAAACACTCTCGCAATCACCATGGTGATAGCGGCAATTATGGGTCAGTGGGCGGTGTACTCCGCAACACGTAAAGATGCGCAGCACACCACACTCGCATTGTTCATTACGGGATTGATCGGCGTTGCTGCTATCAACGCACAAGTAGCCATCTATAAGCAAATGGAAGCAGTGCTTGCTGACGGTGCATATCAAACCATGTTCTATGCAATTACGGGAACAATGCTTGTACTCATTTGTTCGGGTGTTGCTTTCTCTCTTGTAGCAGCTTTTCGCGTGTTGGGCGGCCGAGTTGCCGATCGCGCGGTGGTCACCGCACATGCCTTGTATTGGTACTTCCTCACCACAGCGTTTATTGCGTTGTGGTTCGTCGTGTATGTGCAGAAATAGGTAGCGCAATGTTTTCAACTGGATCTAAATACTTCTTCGGGATCAGCTTCCTTGGGGCTGTTTCGTTTGCCATCTACATGTTCTTGATTGGCGAATCCGCAATTGGAGCAACCGCGCTATTCGGTCTTGTGGCCGCAACTGGATTGTTGACGGCTTTGGTGCTTGCGACACGCGATGGCGCAAAAGACGAAGATGGAGTTGCGGCATCGACTGCTGCTCCAACTGGATCCATTTGGCCATTGATTGCTGCCATTGGTGCAACGTTGCTGCTTGTTGGAACTATCACGTCACCGGTGGTGACGCTGTTTGGAATCGTCGCCTTGCTTGCAGCGCTGATCGAATGGACTGTGCTCAGTTGGTCTGAGCGCGCATCGAGCGACATCGCATATAACTCGTCATTGCGAAAGCGTCTACTTAACCCAATTGAATTTCCTGTCATTGCTGCCGTCGGTTTGGGAGTAGTCATTTTTTCTTTCTCGCGCGTAACGCTTGCAGTTAACAAGAGCGTTGGGGCAACAGCATTTATTGTTCTTGGTTCGCTCGTGCTTGCAGCCGGCGTGCTGTTCTCCATTCGTCCAAACTTAAAGCGGTCGCTTGTCACGGGAATTTGCGTTATTGGCGCGGTGGGCATTGTCGCCGCAGGAATTGCGGGTGCCGGAATAGGGGTTCGTGAAGAACTCGTTCTTGCAAAAGAAGAAGGCCACTACGTTCACCAAGAATGTGGTGTTGAAAAGTCCGAGCACTTTGACAAACTCCCGCTAGGTGGCGTTTCTGCAACAGCGAGTGTTGACACTCATATCGATCTTGTTGACGGAAAACTTGTTGCGTTAGTACAAGGAATTGCTGGACAACAGAACACGATCACAGTCCCACGATCCAATCCAACAAACATCGTGTTCCGTAATAAGTCAGATGGGGAATATCGATTGGTTGCAAGTTTGGGAAGCAAGATGGTCACCGCTGACGTGAATGAAGATGTTGTGCAGTGCACCCAACTCATTCCTCAGGGGTCGGAACAATTGCTCATTCTCAATATTCCAAAGCCTGCTGTAGCTGGGAAGCCTTTCACGCTGACCGTTCCAGGACTTGCCGGACAAAGCATTGAGGTGATTGTGCCGTGAGACACCAAAACACAACTAACGCCCTAGTTACCAACGTCAATAGGCTTGCGGGTATGCGTCGTCGAGTAGTTGGAGCAGTAACCGGTATTGCAACCACCATGTTCCTTGCAGGCTGTGCAACCAATGCGCCGCAAGACACGTGGAAGCCAAAAGGACCAAACGCCAAAATAATTGACGATCTCCAGAAGCCAGTGTTTGCTGTCGCCGGAATCATCGGTGTCATCGTTACGGCCGCGGTAATTACTGCAGTCATTAAGTTCCGCGACAAGGGCCAGCCGATTCCTCATCAGTCGCACGGCAATCCTGCACTGGAAATCACGCTGACGATTATTCCTGCGCTGATTTTGACAGTCGTTGGAGTATTTACGTTCCGCACAGTCTTTGATCTCGCAAAAACCAGTGACACTGAAATGATTATCAATGTCACTGGACAGCAGTGGTGGTGGGAATACGACTATCCAGTACAAAACGAATTTGGCATCACTCAACCAATCATTTCATCAGGACAATTGGTTATTCCTGCTGGCACGAAAGTGTTGTTGCGCGAAACCAGTCGCGACGTTATTCACTCATACTGGATTCCAGCATTAAACGGAAAGCGCGATGCTGTTCCGGGTCGCGTTCACTTGAACAGAATCGAAGCCGATAAGCCAGGAATTTATGCAGGCCAGTGCACCGAGTTCTGTGGTCTCTCGCATGCCAATATGCGCATGGAAGCAGTTGCGCTCAGCAAGGCAGATTTTGCGAAGTGGGTAGCCAATCAGTTGAAGCCATACACCTCGCCTGCTGAAAACACACTTGCCAAAGAAGGCGAAGCAGTGTTTATGAACCAGTGCACGCGATGCCATCAGGTAAACGGCATGAAGCGAGCAGATGGAACTCCTGTGATTGCAGCCCCAGACGAAAACCTCGTTTCAGGCGCTGCACCGAACCTGTCGCATCTCATGAGTCGCAACACATTTGCTGGAGCAACATTTGACCTACTAAACACCACGTGTCGCAAAGACGTGTGGGGTGCTGACTCCGAGTCATTCGGTGCGAAGTATTTGAGCGGTGTAAGCGAAGACTGCTTGAATCAAACCGATTTGCGTGGATGGTTGCGCAACGCACCTGCGATGAAGCCGATGTATGCAAACCCTGCGCTGCTTGCAAGCACGGGTGGGAAGTATCGCGGTATGCCAAATCTGGGGCTCACCGAATCTGACATTGAAAAACTTGTCGCCTACCTGTTGACGCTGAAGTAATTAGGGAGAATCATGGCCATTATCGAGCGTCCTGCATCAACCAACGAAGTCGCTACTGTCGCGACACCAAGTTCATCACTTGGAGCGTTGAAGCGTCCAGTTGCGACAACTGGTTGGAAGTCGTGGTTGTTCACGGTTGACCACAAAAAACTCGGCATCATGTATTCGGCAACTGCTTTGTTCTTCTTCATTGTCGGCGGACTTGAAGCTGTGCTCATTCGTTTGCAACTTGCCGCGCCAAACGGCAAAGTGTTGAACGCAGACTTGTACAACCAAATGTTCACCATGCATGCAACAACCATGGTGTTCTTGTTCGTCATGCCAATGGCCGCCGGTCTTGCTAACTATTTCATCCCACTTCAAATTGGTGCACGCGACGTTGCGTTCCCGCGAATCAACGCGTTCAGTTTCTGGGCGTTGTTGTTTGGCGGAATTTTTCTCAATATGTCGTGGTTCCTTGGCGGTGCTGCCGATGGTGGCTGGTTCATGTATGCACCGAACTCGGGCCCAATTTTCTCACCAAGCCATGGAATCGACTTTTGGATTCTGGGACTTCAGCTTGCAGGTATAGCTTCACTTGCTGGTGCGGTAAACCTCATCACCACCGTGCTCAACATGCGCGCACCGGGAATGAAGCTCATGCGAATGCCGATCTTCACGTGGATGCAATTGGTCGTGCAGTTTCTGCTCTTGTTTGCAGTTCCGGTTATCACCGTTGCATTGTTCCTGCTGTCGTTCCAGCGCAACTTCGGTGCAACGTTCTTCGATGTTTCTGCAGGTGCCGATCCATTGTTGTGGCAGCACCTTTTCTGGATCTTCGGTCACCCAGAGGTATACATTTTGATTCTTCCAAGCTTCGGAATCATTTCTGAAGTACTGCCTGTGTTCTCCCGCAAACCGTTGTTCGGATATCCGTTTGTGGTGTTCTCGGGAGCAGCAATTGGATTCGTCGGTTGGGGAGTGTGGGCTCACCACATGTTCGCTTCAGGGCTCGGACCAGTATCGGTAGCCGTGTTCTCCATTTCAACAATGGCGATTGCAGTTCCAACCGGCGTGAAAATCGTGAACTGGACGATGACAATTTGGGGCGGAAAACTTCAATTCACTGCAGCGATGAAGTTTGCAGTTGGACTCATTGTGTTGTTCACCATTGGTGGATTGTCGGGCGTTACACACTCGGTAGCGCCATCTGACACACAGCAAACTGACACCTATTACATCGTTGCGCACTTCCATTACGTGCTGTTCGGTGGAGCAGTATTTGGTTTGTTCTCCGGCTTTTATTACTGGTGGCCAAAAGTGTTCGGTAAATTGCTGAATGAAAAATTGGGCACCTGGAACTTCTGGATGATGGTGATTGGTATGAACATGACGTTCGGACCAATGCACATACTTGGTTTGCAAGGTCAGCCACGCCGTATGTACCAATGGACGGAAGCTCGCGCAGGCGAAGGCTTCTTTAACTTGGGGTTCTGGAACACGTTTGCATCAGTTGGATCACTTGTGCTGTCAACTGGAATTTTGTTGTTCCTCATCAACGTGGTCATCACCACCCGTAGCGGCAAAGTTGCACCACTTGACCCATGGGATGCTCGCAGCCTGGAGTGGATGACATCGAACCCTCCAAAAGAGCACAACTTCGACAGCATCCCTACCGTTTCACACCTCGACGAATTCTTCCACCGCAAGTATCAAGAAGATGCAAGTGGTCAAATGGTGAAGGTAAAAACTGCAGAGCAGGTGATGCAGGAACTCGAAGACAATGCTGACGCACACATTCACATGCCGTCGCCGTCGTATTGGCCAATCGTGCTTGCTGCTGGATTGCCAGTCATCGCTTTCGGTGTGATCTATTCCATTCCAATCGCAATTTTTGGTGGTGTGATTGTGTTGTTTGGTGCATACGGCTGGGCTATTGAGCCAAGCACTGCTCCTGATGATGACTTCGATCCACCAGCAACAACAAAGGATGTGGTTCACGTTGGCTGAGCACGCAGTAATGACTTCAGATAGCCACGCCGATGGCGGAGCTCACTCAAGCACTGGTTTGTCCAACAACAAACTCGGCATGTGGTTGTTCCTTGGTTCCGAATGTTTGTTGTTCGGCGGTTTGATCTCCACATACATGCTGTACCGCGGTCGCGTGGGTGCGGGTCCTCGTCCTTCACAAGTATTTGACATTCCATTTACTTCGGTCAGCAGCTTCGTGTTGCTCATGAGCTCGCTCACCATGGTGCTCGCCGTATCGGCAGCGCACAAGGGCGATGATCGCAACACCTACTTGTGGATCACGGTTACCGCATTGCTCGGCGCAACATTCGTTGGCGGTCAGGTATATGAATTCACGGCGTTTTACAACGAAGGAATGGGATTCACCACCAGCCTGTTCTCATCAAGCTTCTTTGTCCTTACCGGCTTCCACGGAGTACACGTCACCGTGGGAATCATCATGCTGATGTCAATCGTTGGCATCATGAAGCGTTCCAAAGTTCCGGGGAGCAAGGCTGAAACAGTCGAAATGATTGGCTTGTACTGGCACTTCGTGGACATCATTTGGATCATCATTTTCACACTCATCTATCTCATCCCGGCCTGATCATGACAACTGAAACGCACTCAACAACAGAACACGGCATGTCGAATGCGGGCTATGTCCGCATTGCTGCGATTCTTGCTGCAATAACAGCGCTTGAGGTCTCAACGTATTACGTGGACTTTGGCCATTTCTTCCTTCCGGCACTGCTCATCATGATGGCGATCAAGTTCGTCATCGTGGTCAGCTATTTCATGCACTTGAAGTTTGATAACAAGTTGTTCTCGTGGGTGTTCTATGCGGGGCTAATTTTGGCGATCACTGTGTATGGAATTTTTCTCGCAACCTTCCACTTTTTCTCATAACTTGACATCGTGATCGGCGAACCTCGTATGTTCGCGTTGGTAAATCCTGATCCGTGGAGATTCCAACTCCATGTTGAAGTGTGGGTACTAGTCATTGCTGTTGTTGCGAGTTATATCTATGCGATTCGGGTCATCGGGCCTCGGGTCGTTCCCCACGACAAAGTGATTACTCGGAAGCAAGTATGGGCCTTCATCGTTGGAGCCATGCTGCTATGGATTGCATCTGATTGGCCGATTCACGACATTTCAGAAGAGTATTTGTACTCGGTGCACATGTTTCAACACATGCTCTATTCATACTTCATGCCACCACTGATGTTGATCGCAACTCCGCTGTGGCTTTACGATCTCATTTTTGCTGGTGTTCGTGCGCGCAAAGTAGTCAACTTTATGACCAAGCCGGTAGTCGCCGGCTTACTGTTTAACTGCGTCATCATGGTTACGCATATTCCTCAAATGGTGAATAGAAGCGTGTCAAATGGCCCATTGCATTATTCGCTGCACGTCCTCGTAGTGACATCAGCATTACTGATGTGGTCTCCAATTTGTGGACCTGACCGTTCTCGACATTTGGGGTATGGAGGAAAGATGATTTATCTCTTCCTCATGTCGGTCGTGCCGACAGTTCCTGCCGCTTGGCTCACGTTCGCTGACGGCGCGGTGTACAAGCATTATGACATTGCCGTGCGTGTATGGGGGCTCTCGGTTACTACCGATCAACAACTAGCTGGTGCGATTATGAAAACTGGTGGATCGATTTATTTGTGGACGATCGTGGTCGTCATCTTCTTTAGAAGGTTCATTGGGAATTTCTTTAAGGAAGCAAATTATGCCGTAGCCGATAAGGGGCAGCAGTAGTAACTAGTTCCAGCGGAACAACTTGAAGGCTGAGAGTTGAGCAGCAATAGCCCAGCACAGCAGAACGACAAGTGAAGAAGCGCCGTGAACGGATGTTCCTGAAAAGACATCTCTCATCACATCGGCAAGAGCGCCAGATGGCGATATTCGTCCAACCCAATGCAGCCACGATGGGAACTCCTGAAGCGGGAACACGATTCCGCCAATGAGAAGCAGCACTAAATACAGGGCGTTTTGAGCAGCCAGGTTGATCTCCCCACGCAGGCGTCCGGCAAGGGAAAGGCCAACACCAGCAAAGGCAAGCGTTCCAAGCGCGATTGCTACAACCAATTTGGCAATGTTCAGAGCATCAAGATCTGCGCCAAATACTTGAGCCAAACCGATGAGCAACATCACCTGCACCAGTTCGACAACGAGCACCGAGAGAGCCTTGGCCAGAACAAGCCGTGGAACACCAAGTGGGGTTGCTCCAAGTCGCTTGAGCACTTGATACGAACGTTCGAATCCAGTGGCAATTCCAAGGCTGACCATGGCAGTGGACATGATGGCCAAGGCAACAATGCCCGGGAGTAGGAAGTTGACACTGCTCTGACCAGACGTAGGAAGAATGTCAACGTTGCTAAAAAAGGAGAGCAGCAACATTGGGATGCCGAGGATGAGCAACAACTGCTCCCCGTTACGAGCAAGTACGCGTAGTTCGCAAGCCAATTGAACGCGGAGCAGTTTCATGATGCCGACTCCGCCGTGAGACGCCTAAAGACATCGTCTAATCGTTGTGACCCTGCTCCAATGTCTCCGATATCAACATTGTTGGCTTTGGCCCAGTCCGTGAGCTGAACGATGACGCGAGCGTCGCTCGTGCCAGCAACTGTGAATTCATGGAGGCGAGTTTGTTCTACGGGTAGTCCAAGTGTTGTGGAAAGTGAATGGAGGTCAATGCGTGATGTCGACCTGAAACGAATCTCTTCACGACCAGAACGCAATTCTTCCAATGTTCCAGAAGCAACAACGTTGCCGCGATGGAAGATGAGCACATCATCGGCAATACGTTCGGCTTCGTCAAGTTCATGCGTAGCAACAATGACGCAGCAGCCAGCATCTCGCAATTCCCTAATTATTGAGCGAACAAGATCTCGTCCATTCACATCAATGCCAGAAGTTGGTTCGTCAAGGAAAATAATGTGTGGACGAGCGGCAAGAGCGAGCGCCAACGACAGCCGCTGTTTCTCTCCACCAGACAGTCTGCGGTACGTAGTGGATGCCACGGATTGAAGTCCAACACGTGAAATGAGTACATCGGCATCGACACCGTTTCCATACAGCGCGCAATATTGCCGCACTAATTCTGCAACGCGTGCTGATGGATAGATACCGCCTTCTTGCAGCATGATTCCCATTTGCCGATTGAGTTGTTTGCGTTCTAGGAACGGATCGAGACCGAGCACCTGAACTGAACCCGCAGTTGGTGCGAGAAAACCTTCGCAGGCTTCGATTGTGGATGTTTTACCGGCGCCGTTAGGACCAAGAATGACGGTGACACGCCCTGCTTGGGCGGTGAATGAAACATGGTCCACAGCAGTGATGTCGCCGTATTTGATTACAAGGTGCGAAACCGAAAGCCCAACATTTTCGGACGCATGTAATGCAGAACTCACGGCTCAACAGTACGCAAAGTAGGGCAGTGGTATGGGATCACACGGCTAACCTTGTGTCACCGTGATTGACATTCGTTACCTTCGCAGCGAACCCGACACCGTTCGGGGGCTGATGGCCCGCAGAAACAAGCCTGAATTGCTTGGGTTGCTGGATGAGGCCCTGGGATTCGACAGCAGAATGCGTGATATCACTGCTGAGCGTGACGCAATTCGCCAACAAGTGAACGAACTATCGAAGCAGGTAGGAACGCTTCGTCGCAATGGCGACGACAAGGCCGCTGAAGGTCTGCAAGCTGAGAGCAGGTCGCTTGGTGACAAGGAGCAAACCCTGGCAGCGGAGACCGATGAGGTAACAGCGAAGTTGAAAGACGTTTTGCTACGCCTGCCAAATATTCCACATGCCGATGTTGTGGTGGGAACTGATGATTCGCAGAATCCAACAATTACAGGGCCAATGAATTTGCCCGCATCGTTTCCTGAGCATCAGCGCGTGGCTCACTGGGACACGGCGACAGCACTTGGCATTCTCGATAATGAACGCGCGGTGAAAATCAGTGGCGCAATGTTCACTATGCAACGCGGAGCCGGAGCAACGCTTGCTCGTGCACTGTGCCAGTACGCACTGGATAGCAATGCAGACGCATTCGAAGAAATTCGTCCGCCATCGCTCGTGAGCACCGCAACCTTGACTGCTACTGGCCAACTTCCCAAGTTCGCCGACGATGCGTATTCAATGAGCAAAGACGACCTGTGGTGCATTCCAACAGCAGAAGCGCCATTGACATCAATTCATGCAGGCGAAGTACTGGCCGAAGCTGACCTGCCAATTCGATATATGGCGCACTCGTCGTGTTATCGCCGCGAAGCGGGTTCTGCAGGCAGAGACACTCGTGGAATGTTGCGCAGCCACGAATTCGACAAAGTAGAAATTTTTTCGATTGCCACACCAGAAGGTGCGCCGGCAATGTTGATCGAACTCATCACTCGTGTAGAGCGCGTCATTGCCAACCTCGGTTTGCCGTATCGCATTATTGAAATCTGCACGGGCGATATGGGCCAAAGTCATCACCGCAGTTTTGACATTGAGGTGTACGCACCTGGTTGCGATGCGTGGTTAGAAGTCAGCTCGATTAGTTGGTTTAGTGATTACCAGGCGCGTCGCGGCGACATTCGCATGAAGCGCACGGGCCAAAAGGGAACCGAGTTTGCTCACACTCTGAATGCATCTGCCCTTGCTGTTCCGCGTGTGTGGGCAGCGATCATGGAAAACTTCCGTCAGGAAGATGGTTCGGTTGCAATTCCTGCAGTGCTACATCCATACATGCGTGGCACAACCGTAATTCACGCGAAATAGTTGTCATGTCCATTCGCGATCGACGAGTGCAGTATGAAACCGCAGGTCTTGAACGCGGAGAATTAGACAACAATCCGATTACACAATGGCAACGCTGGTACGACCAGGCAGCAGAAGCCCAAGTTGCAGAACCAAACGCCATGACCTTGTCAACGATTGGTATTGACGGTGGGCCCGATTCGCGGATCGTGTTAGTGCGCGGCGTTGATGAATTGGGCTTTGCGTTTTATACGAATTACGACAGCGCAAAGAGCAAGCAATTAATTGCACATACACAAGCATCGGCGGTGTTTGGCTGGCTGGATTTACATCGCCAAGTGCGAGTGCGGGGATCGGTGACCAAGCTTTCAGAAGAAGTAAGCAATGAGTACTTTGCATCACGCCCACGCGAGTCACAACTCGGCGCGTGGGCGTCACCGCAGTCGCAACCCATTGCTGGTCGCGAGGAATTGCTCACTCGATTAACTGAAGCCGAACAACGGTTTTCAGGTCGCGATGTTGAGCGACCACCGCATTGGGGTGGGTGGGTGCTTACGCCACGCGAATTTGAATTTTGGCAAGGTCGGCCTAGCCGCTTGCACGACCGTTTTCACTACGTGCGTCAACCAGATGCTTCGTGGTCTATTGAGCGTTTGGCACCGTAGAACTGTTTGATGAATTCCACGTATGCACTGCGCGTACGAGTCCATCAATGAGTGATTGAGTATGTGGAGTGAGGTGTGGACCTTCCCAGTCCCACCACAACGGACTTGCACCGCGTACTCGCGGAGGCAACTCAATTTGTACCCCGTAGTTGCGTACGCGATTGACAGGGTTATCGATGTGTTGTCCCGCTAGGTCGGCAGGAATGTGGCCCAAATCATCAACAATGTTGTAAGCGGGCAGTGAAGCGCGTAAATGCTCTGCCACGTGTGACGCAAGAACGCGATTGCGACCGCCGAGCAGCAGGCTGGTGAAGAAACCTTGTCGACCAAAACCGTGAATGGTGATCACGGTGTCAACGTGATTGATGAAGCTTGACAGCGTTTCTGAATGTTGTGGATCAATTCGGTGCGAGGGCACATGCCACTTCAATGAAGCAGGTTGATGGATTCCGTAATATGAACTTCCGGTTGCCAGAGCGGCCTGTTGCGCAATGATGTCGGTTGCCTCTTCTAAACCGCCTCCGTGAAATGCCATAAAACCAAATGTTCCGCGCAATTCGCAGACCTCTTCAACAGACGGGTGAGCAAGTAGGTCATTAAGCATTAGCGGCGCGACCTGCGGAGTTGTTGCTTCATTCGGGTTAATCCAACTAGTACCAGCGCTACACCAATGACCAGTGCACAAATTAAGGCAAGACGCGAAGCACCCTGTTCTTGCAGCCACAAGGAAACGGAGTTCTGCCAATTTTCTACGTTGGACACGATGTTGCCAAGTGATTCACGTTCACTAATTGCGCCATACCAATACCACGTGAGATACGCGCCAGTGATGGCAATAAACGCTGCTGCCACTTTGTCGATGTAGCGAAGACTGCGCTTCAACATTCGTGACACACCTGTTTTTGCTGCAGCAAGTGTGACCGTAAGTGCGGTTACGAGCAACGACATTCCCAGTCCGTACATGACAATGCTGATGACACCAGAGATGAATCCGTGTGTTCCGATAGAACCAAGAATTGCTGTAGTGAGCAACCCAATGGTGCAGCCAATGCTGGCAATTGCGTATGCCACTCCGAAGACAAACATGGCGCGAGTCGAGCGGTCTTTCTTGGCGCCGGGAAGCGAGGTGGCAAATGATGGCTTCCACCCAAACAACATGGCGATTCCTAAACCAACGAGTGCAATACCAATGGCAAACCCTGCGTATTTGGCATGGAGTTCAATCCACTGTGTAAACAACCGCGAGATTGATCCAACAACAAGAAACACGGCAAGAAACCCTGATGAAACGGCAGCGCTCACACGCAACGCGCGTTGCAACGGAGCTCGCGTAACACTCTGATTACCGCCATCAATTCCCAAGAAGTAGAGCAGGTACGCAGGCAGCAATACAAAGCCGCACGGATTCACAGCTGCGAGCATGCCCAACATGAAGCTGTAAGCAAAGTTGCCCTCGATCACAATGTTGGCGAACATTATGACGTAAACCACTGCGTGATCAATGATGCCAATTTGTCGGCACTAATTTCGCCGGCAACTTGGTCAACGATGTTTCCTTCGCTGTCAATAAACAGTGTGCTCGGCGCGGTAACGATGCCGAGTTCGCGAATGACGGTTCCCGATTGATCAAACACGATGGGGTAATTGATCCCATATTTCTCGCCGAAGGCTTTTGCCATTTCTGGCGAGTCGTTCATATTGAATCCAACAAACTGAATATCGCTGTGCGCAGTGTGCGCTTGTGCGAAAGCAGGAATTTCGCGACGACATGGTTCGCACGTGGAGTACCAAAAATTCAGAACCAATGGTGAGCCAACAAAGCTCTGCAAATCAATCGCTTTTCCATCGAGGTCAGTCAATTGAGCAACAGGCAATTGCTTGCCAACGACGGGTTCATTGGTGTCGAGCGAAGGGTACGGCACTTCGCCTGGGGTGGTGAGAACGGCGTCAACCTTGGTGCCACTGGTATTGCTCCATACCCATCCACCCACTGCGCTAATGGCAAGGACCACAACAGCAATCCGTAGGCGGGAATGAACGAAAGGCACAGAAGCAGGTTACCGATGGTGTTGAACCCAATCGGGTCGCTGCTTCTGTGCCGTCTGTCCGTAATTACCTAGGCAACAAGATGTGCGGGAATGGGAACTTCCTGTACAGCGGTCACTCGTACCGACTTAGTAACCGGTCGGCCGCGTGGACGCTTGGTGGCACACACCCGACCTTCTTCAAGTAGTTCACCGCCCCACACACCCCACGGCTCGCTTCGTTCTAGTGCACCGCTTAGGCAGCCAGCTTTTGATGTGCAGGTTGAACAAATTGCTTTGGCGCGTTGAATGTCAACGAACTCCTCCGAGAAGAACAAGTACGACAACGTTCCATTGCCGTCGCTGCAGCGCTGTGCAGACAACATGATGATGTCGTCTTCGTGTTCGAGTGTGATGGTGGTCATTGCTCTTGCCTTTCTGTGTTGATTTGATTGGCTTCACGTCGGAAAACGCTTCAGGGGGGAAATAAAAAAGCCGCTGGGATTTCTCCCAGCGGCCTCTTGGCGTTCTCCGACGTGAAATCTGTTTACGTCGGGACTCCTAAGAGGCCTTTGGCCGGGCGCTTCGT
>CANIHL010000031.1 GCA_947467375.1 Acidimicrobiaceae bacterium
CGTCCGTGTCCGTACCCACGGCCTTCAATTTGAATGGCAATCGGCAGTTGGCCTTCTTCGGCGTGCACAGGGGTAACGAGGGTTGACAACAGAGTTGCACTGCTGACAAGTACGCAAAGAACTGCAGAAATTTTGTGGGGGACGCGCATGGTGAGAAATCTCCTCAATGGCTTCTGTTCAGTCTACCGATAGGTATCGGCGAGGTGATGGCACTCTTGAGCGCTATTTACGCGGTTTCGCTGGCTGCAGGCAACACATCGCGTTGCTGCACAACTACACCAATGAGCACGAGGGACATCCCAAGTAAATCAATCAACGTTGGTGTTTGATCGAGAAAGAAAAATCCGAACACCACTGCGGTAACAGGAAGCAATGCAAGCAATACGGAAAATCTGCGCACGGGAATCTTGCGCATGATTGATTGTTCAATTCCGTAACCGAGTGCGTTCGAAAATAGACCCACCAACACGCAGGCAAAAAGAATGGAAGGAGAGTGCCAAGCAGGTCCGCTGTTCGGAGCGCCAAATGGGGCAATAACTACAGCGCCGATTGCAAGCCCAACGCCTAAGCCGGACACGCCACGGTTGAGTTGCGCAACTTTCGAGCCAATCACGATGTACGCGCCCCAACATGCAGAGGCAAGGAAAATAAATAACAGCCCGAGTGGTTCGTTGCCTAGTTCGAATCCCGACAGCACCACAACGCCGATTGTTGCCAATGCAAGAGCAAGCGCATTACGGCGTGACTTAGTTTGGAATGCGGCAACACAAATTGGCCCGATGAATTCAATGGCCACACCTTTACCCAAATCCAAGCGATCAATGGCCAAATAAAACGTCAGGTTCATCAGTGCAACAGAAATGCCAAACGCTGCTGCCGAAATGAGTTCGCTGCGCGACCATTTGCCCTGACGGATCAATCGTGGTGCAGAAAAAATAATCAGAATCAACGAAGCAGCAATTACTCGTAACCACGCAACGCTTTCTGGCGCAACGCGGTCGAACAAGCGAAACGCAATGACGGCGCCGATGTATTGCGCGCTAGCAGAGCAAATGAAGAACAACTCGGGCGGTAAACCGCCAACTCGAGTGCTCAGCGATTTTTGCGCGAGTGGAGAAGTGTTACTGCTCAATCGAACAGGTCAGGATCTGTTGCGCAAATTTCTTGGAACAGCGGTTGAAACTGGAACCAGCCTGCATCGGCGAAACCGGTGAGCTGCTGTGTGTACATCGCGGAATCATGATCAATGAGCTTCGGCGTTCCCGCTGCTTCTGCAAGCAACTGTGCTTGGCAACTGCGGTCCATGGTGATGAACCAAAATGCCGCTGCTTCAACCGTGGTGCCAACGGTAAACAAGCCGTGGTTTTGGTGAATGGCTGCTTTGCCAGTTGGGAAGAGTGAAGCAAATTCTTCGCCAGCGGCAACTTCGAACACTACTTTGCCACCTTGTTCTGAAATGACGGTGTGGTCTTCGTAGAAAATGCAAGCGTCTTGCGTTATCGGGTCTAGTTTGCGACCAAGCGATGACCACGCTTTGCCGTATGTGGAGTGTGCATGTGCAGCACCAATCACATCTGGTCGAGCTTTGTGAATTGCTGCGTGCAATACAAACGCCGCGCGGTTTACCGGCTGTGTTCCGTACACCACTTCGCCATCGTGGTTCACCAAAATCAAGTCACTGGTTTTCATGTGACGGAAACTTTTGCCAAACGGGTTCACCCAAAAGCAGTCAGTAAATTCTGGGTCGCGTGCAGTGATGTGTCCTGCAACGCCTTCGCCGTAACCAAGTCGACCAAATACGCGAAGTGAAGCGGCAAGCCCAACTTTGCGTGCACGGCGCTCATCTTCAATGGAGTCGTATTTTGGGCGACCAATTGCTGCCACTTCGCGCGGCTTCAATTCGACTCCGTCAATCATGCGGGTGCTGTTCTCGGTTGCGGTCATATGGCAAGGCTAGCCATGCGACAATTTGGGCTCAATCTCGTAACCTAGACCCATGGCTGAAACCCCTTCTGAGCGCCAGACCGACTCCGGCATCACCATTAACCCGTTGTACACCGCGGAATCGCTGGGCTCATTCGACCCGACAACGGCACTTGGTGCTCCAGGCCAGCAGCCATACACCCGCGGCATTTACCCAACCATGCACCGCGACCGCTTGTGGACCATGCGTCAATACGCAGGCTTCGGCAGTGCCGCAGACACCAACCAGAGATTTAAGTTTTTGCTCGAGGCTGGTCAAACAGGACTCAGTTGCGCATTCGACTTGCCAACACAAATGGGATACGACAGCGATCACGCGCGTTCGGCTGGCGAAGTTGGAAAAGTTGGCGTTGCAATTGACTCACTCGACGACATGCGCACACTGCTTGCCGACTTGCCGCTCGACAAAGTGACCACATCGATGACCATCAACTCAACAGCAGCAATTTTGTTGTTGATGTACGAGTTGGTTGCAGAAGAGCGTGGCGTGCCAAGTACGGCAATTAGCGGCACCATTCAGAACGACCTGTTGAAGGAATACATCGCGCGCGGAACGTACGTGTACCCCCCGAAGCCTTCAATGCGCATCATCACCAACATTTTTGAATACTGCTCAAAGAATGTTCCGAAGTGGAACACCATTTCCATTTCCGGTTATCACATTCGCGAAGCAGGAAGCACCGCGGTGCAAGAGCTCGCATTCACGTTGTCAAACGCAATTGCATATGTGCAGGCAGCAATTGATGCCGGTCTCGATGTGGACGACATTGGTCCACGCCTCAGCTTCTTCTGGAACGGCCACAACAACTTCTTCGAAGAAGTGGCAAAGTTCCGTGCAAGCCGCCGCATGTGGCACGACATCATGACCAATCGTTTTGGCGCCAAGAAGGAAGCAAGCAAGCTGATGCGCTTCCACACACAAACTGGTGGCTCAACTCTTACTGCGCAGCAACCGCTGAACAATGTGGTGCGCGTAGCCGTGCAAAGCATGGCTGCAGTGTTGGGTGGAACGCAAAGCTTGCACACCAACGGGTACGACGAAGCGCTCAGCCTGCCAACCGAAGAAGCTGCTCGTATTGCATTGCGCACGCAGCAGATCATTGGTTATGAAAGCGGAGTAACCGACACACCAGACCCACTTGCTGGTTCGTACTTTGTCGAATCGCTGACAAATGAAGTTGAGCGCCTGGCATACGAATACATTGCGCGCATCGACGAAATGGGCGGGGCAGTGCAAGCCATTGAAGCCGGCTTCCAAATGGACGAAATTGAAGAAGCCGCCTACAGCTACACGAAGTCGATCGACGATCAGACTCGCGTGTTGGTTGGTGTCAATAAGTTCACGGTTGACAAGGAGCCAGAGCCAAAAATTACACCGCCAATTCCTGGTTTGGAACAAGGTCAGGTCGACCGCCTTACGAAGTACAAGGCCAACCGCGACATGGCGTTGGTTACGGCAAAACTTGATGCTTTGCGCGAAGTCGCAAAGGGCACGGGCAATGTGTTGCACCCAATGAAAGAAGCCTTGCGGGCCAATGCCACGCTTGGCGAAGTAAGCGACGCATTGCGCGACGTCTTTGGCGTGTACCGCCCAGGCTGATTTCGCTCGTGTCTTGGCTTGCACCATTTGCTGATGTTGAATGTTGCGACATTGTCACTGTTGGACGAAAAACAGGTCAGCCACGAAAAACCGAACTGTGGTTTGGGGTAATAGGCGACACACTCATTTTGGTTTCGGGAACTGGGCGTTCCGATTGGCGCGAAAACCTTCTGGCCAACGCATCGGTTGAGGTGCATATAGAAGGGAATGTTCGCGTAGGTAGTGCGCGAATGGTGACCGACGCAGATGAGCGTCGTGCGTTTGGCGATGTAATGGCAGCGAAATACGACTGGGAAGGAGACCCAAGCATTGGGCTCACTCGCTACGCGTGGTGTTACGAAGTGCCTGTTGTTGCCATCAGCAACTGGCGTTAGTTGAAGTAGGTAATTGCGGGCGCTGGGCGTTCGCGGTCTGGAATGTCGCGATTCGGCCAACCCAAGTACAACATTGCCGTGATGTGAGTGCCTTCAGGCCAACCGCAGTGTTTAGCCACATCGTCGTTTGCGCCCTTCGGGCAACTGGACCAAAAACTGCCAAGGCCCATTGCGGTGGCGCCAAGCAACATGTTTTGAATTCCTGCAGAAACCGCATCGCGGTTTTCTTCAGTTTGTAATTCTGATTCGCCCTGCAAAGTTCCGACCACGACAATCACTGGCGCACGCAAATATTTGGTGCGCGTTTTGGTCACTTTCATTTCGGTGTCACCATGACGTTGCATTGCTTCGGCAGTTGCATCGCCAAGTGCGCCGCGGGCATCGCCGGTGAACACGCCGAATAGCCATGGCCAGGTCAGTTGATGATTCGGAGCCCATGCGGCAACATCGCACAACTTGTTAATCAAGTCCATGTCCACCTCGCGCTCGAGGTCCATCATCAATTGCGTGCGGCGCGCAATAACTAACTTGCGGAAATCATCAAACATCATGGCGACAGACTATTGCTAGTTCTTGTGCAATGCGGCGTTGAGCCCGCCCCAGCTGCCGGTGCGCTGCACCACTTCAACTGCACCCGTCAGGCTGTTGCGACGGAAGAGCAAGTCGTTTGCGCCAGATAGTTCGCGTGCCTTCACAGTTGCTCCGTCTGGAAGTTTCACTTGCGTTCCTGCTGTCACATACAAACCGGCCTCAATGACGCAGTTGTTGCCAAGCGAAATGCCAAGGCCGCTGTTGGCACCGAGCAAGCACTTTTCACCAACGGTCACCATTTCTTTTCCGCCACCAGACAACGTGCCCATAATTGATGCTCCGCCACCAATGTCGGAACCATCGCCAACAACAACGCCTGCAGAAATTCTTCCTTCCACCATCGAAGCGCCAAGTGTTCCTGCATTGAAGTTGCAGAAACCTTCGTGCATCACAGTGGTGCCACTTGCAAGGTGAGCGCCTAAACGAACACGGCTTGCATCGGCAATGCGAACGCCACTTGGCACTACGTAGTCGGTCATGCGAGGAAACTTGTCAACGCCGTTCACCACAAGTTGTAGGCCTTGCTTCAGTTGGTTGTAGCGCACATCTTCAAGCGCGTCTAGCGCAACAGGACCAATGGAGGTCCAAGCAACATTGGCGAGCAAGCCAAATGCGCCATCCAAGTTGACTGTGCGCGGCTTCACATGTCGGTGCGACAGCAAGTGCAAACGCAAGTACACATCGCTGGCACTCGTTGGTGCTGCAGTGGTGTTAATAACTAGCGAAACAGGAACAAGTGAAACTCCGCGACGTGGGTCGGTGTGGGTTTGCGATTCGGTTGGCGTTCCAGCAGGAACTGCTTCGCCTAACCCGAGGTGGCGGAAGTAGGTGTCGAGTGTGGTGCCGTCTGCTGCAACTGTTGCAATGCCTACGCCCCATGCCTGTGTTGTGCTCATCGTTATTTCGCCTCTGGTCGAAGGGTAGGGAACAAGATCACGTCTTTAATGGAGCCGGCATCGCTCAGCAACATGACCAAGCGGTCAATACCAATGCCAAGGCCTGCAGTTGGAGGCATACCGAACTCGAGTGCGCGTAGGTAGTCCTCGTCCAAACTGCCTGCTTCGTTGTCGCCAGCTTCTTTTGCCAACTGCTCGTCTTCAAAGCGCTTGCGCTGTTCAATTGGGTCGTTCAACTCGCTGTAACCGTTCGCAATTTCGCGACCACCAATAAACAACTCGAAGCGTTCGGTGAGGTGCGGGTCGTCGCGGTCTTGACGAGCGAGCGGCGAAATTTCAACAGGGTGGTGTGTAACAAACGTTGGGTTGATCAAATCTTTTTCGCACAACTCGGCGAAGATCTCTTCAATCACGCGGCCAGAGCCCCAATGCTTTTCGCACTTAATTTTGTGCTTGGCAGCAACGTCGCGCACTGCGGCAACGTCCATCGACGGGTGCAGCGTCACACCAGTTGCATCGCTTGCCAAGTCGATCATGCGGGCTTTGCGCCATGGTTGTGCCAAGTCGAATTCGTTGCCTTGAATCACCACGGTGGTGGTTCCGCGCGCATCACGCGATGCATTGGTAATTAACTCTTCGGTGAGTGCCATAACTTCGGTGTAGTCACCAAATGCTTGGTAGCTCTCCATCATGGTGAACTCAGGGTTGTGGCGCGTAGAAATTCCTTCGTTGCGGAATACGCGGCCAATTTCAAACACACGTTCCATGCCGCCAACAATGAGGCGCTTTAGGTGTAACTCAAGAGCAATGCGCAAGAACAACTGCATATCGAGCGTGTTGTGGTGCGTGAGGAATGGGCGAGCATGCGCTCCGCCTGCTTCCATGTGCAGCACTGGTGTTTCCACTTCAATGAACTTGTTGTCATGCAGTGTCTTGCGGAAGCTGGCAATAGTTGCATGGCGAATTTCGAATGTGCGTCGTGCCTCTTCGTTAATAATCAGGTCGGCGTAGCGCTGGCGGTAGCGCGTGTCTACGTCGGTCAGTCCATGCCACTTGTCGGGAAGTGGTCGCACTGCCTTTGACAACAGCTGTGCGTTTTCTACTTTGATGGACAGTTCGCCTTTACGCGTGGTCATCACTAAACCGGTAACGCCAACCCAATCACCAAGGTCGAGTTCGTTTATTTCGTCAAACTCGGTGTCGCCAACAACTGACTTCGAAATAAACAACTGAATGTCTGCTGCGCGGTCGCGAATGGTGCAGAAAATAAGTTTGCCCTGGTCGCGCTTCAACAAAATTCGACCAGCAACGGTGACACGCGTTTCGGTTTCAGTGCCCGCTTCAAGATGGCCATGCTGTTCGCGAATTTCGCCAAGAGTGTGTGTGCGATCGAAACGGTACGGGTACGGGTTTACGCCCGCTGCGCGCATGGCGTCTATGCGGTCTAAGCGGCGAGTGCGCTCGGCTGCCAGTCCACTTGCTGCAGCCTCTGGCGTTGGGGCAATTTCCTCGTTGTCTGGCACGCTTGTCACGCACACAAACTAGTCGCGCGGCTGGATTAGTGCTTATTCAATTACGACGAGGATGTCGCCAGAACCCACCTTGTCGCCAACTTTTACGTTGACTTTGGTGACTTTTCCTGCCTTTTCAGCAGTGATCTGGTTTTCCATCTTCATTGCTTCAAGCACTACTACCGAATCGCCGACCGCAACTTCCTGGCCAACTTCAACGGAAACTTTCACGATGGTGCCCTGCATTGGTGCAGCAACTTCGCCGCTATTTGCAGATCCACCCGAGCCGCCAGAGCCACGTGTTGGCTTGTTGGACTTCTTCACTGGGCCGCTTGCAAACTCTGGCACCCACATCTTCACGTCGAAGCGCTTGCCATTCACTTCAATGGTGGTGGCGCGTTCTACAAGACCTTCATCGTTTGTTGCGGTGCCGCCTGTGGTGCTCACCATGCCCGACAAGTCGAGTGTTTCTTCCACCCACTTGGTGCTGTGCGTAACAGCAGAGAAGTCTGGGTGACGAAGAATTGCGAGGTCTGCAGGAATAGTGGTGTGCACGCCTTCGATGACCATTTCATCCAGTGCGCGAATGGTGCGAGCAATTGCGGTGTCGCGGTCTTTGCCCCACACAATCAACTTGCCAACCAAGTTGTCGTAGTACTGGCTTACGGTGTCGCCGGCTTCGTAGCCACCGTCGAAACGAGTTCCGAAACCGTCTGGCGTTGTCAACTTGGTAATCGTTCCAGGTGATGGAAGGAATTTTCCGGCTGTTGGGTTTTCTGCGTTAATGCGAACTTCAATGCCGTGTCCGCTGCGACGCGCAGCAACTTGCTTCTGTGTCATTGGCAACTTCTCGCCACTGGCAACACGAATTTGCCATTCCACTAAGTCGATTCCCGTAATCACTTCGGTAACCGGGTGTTCCACCTGGAGGCGAGTGTTCATTTCAAGGAAGAAGAAGTCGTTGTCTTGGAAAATGAATTCAACAGTTCCAGCGTTGTAGTAGCCAACTGCTTTGGCGGCCTTCACGGCTGCTTCGCCCATTGCTTCTTCAACGCCGTCAGGTAGTCCTGGTGCAGGTGCTTCTTCAATCAGTTTTTGGTGACGACGTTGTGCCGAGCAGTCGCGGGTAGACACCCACACCACGTTGCCGTGCTTGTCACCAACAAGTTGTACTTCAATGTGGCGCGGCCAGGTGAGGTAGCGCTCAACATAAATTTCGTCGCGACCAAAGAATGCTTTCGACTCGCGTTGTGCAGAGTCCATGGCTTCTTGCACCTGGTCTGCAGACTGCACCACTTTCATGCCGCGTCCGCCGCCACCGAATGCAGCTTTAATTGCTATTGGCCAACCAAAATCATTTCCGAAGTCTTGAATTTCTTTTGCCGTAGTAACGAACTCAGTAGTGCCAGGAACAATTGGTGCACCGCCGCGCAATGCTGCTTTGCGCGACGAAACTTTGTCGCCCATTTCAACGATGGCTTCTGGTGGGGGCCCGATGAAGGCAACTCCCATTTCGGTAATGGCGCGAGCGAAGTCTGCGTTTTCGGAAAAGAATCCGTATCCAGGGTGAACACCATCTGCGCAGCTCTTACGAATGGCATCAAGAATGGCTTCGGTGTTCAAGTAGCTCTCGGCAGCGGTTTGTCCGCCAAGTGCATATGCCTCGTCGGCAAGTCGTACATGTAACGCGTTGCGATCAAGCTCGGAATACACCGCAACGGTGGCGATGCCCATTTCGCGAGCGGTTCGAATGACTCGAACGGCGATCTCGCCACGGTTAGCAATGAGGATTTTCTTTAGCACGAGGGTCTATCTTTGCCTAATGGACAACACCAAAGCCAGCCAGTCCAATGCCAATGAGCAATGGCCCAATGGTTGGTGGGTTACACGGGTTGCCGAAACGGGCAGCACGAACACCGATTTGGTGAAATTGGGGGCTGAGGGGGCAAAACACCACAGCGTGCTGATGGCCGATTTTCAGTCGGCAGGCAAGGGTCGCCTCGACCGCACGTGGGTTGCCGAACCTGGCGCAAACCTGTTGGTGTCGTTGTTGTTTCGCACAAACGAAACTCTTGAGCGTCCATTGCATCAGTTCACGCAGATGGTGGGCATGAGCGCAGCACGTGCGTGCATGCAACTCACTGGTGTGTTGCCCGACATGAAGTGGCCAAACGATTTACTCATTAGCAATAAAAAGGTGTCAGGAATTTTGGCGCAAGGTGCGCCAGGTTTTGTGGTTGTTGGCATTGGCGTAAATGTGAATTGGGCTCCACCCGATGCAATGTCGTTGGCACAAGCTGCTCCGCACCATGCAACGTCTCCTGTTCAGTTGTTGCACAGCATGTTGATTGCAATTGACGAACTTGAAGCACTTTCGCCCGAGCAATTGCACGAGCAGTATTCAGCAACGCTCGCAACGCTGGGTCAAGCAGTGCGCGTGGAATTGGCAGCGGGCGACATTGTTGAAGGTCGGGCAATTGAAGTGCAACGAGATGGTCGGTTGGTCGTGCTTGATGACTGCGCAATCTCTCACTACATCGACACGGGTGACGTGGTCCACTTGCGTGCGCAATAACGACTACCGTTTCGTGCAGTGAGTGAAATAATTTTCCAACCGCGCGCAAAGAAAACGTGGCTGCATTCGCTTACAACTTCGGCTCTCGTTGCGCTTGTGGTGTCGCTGTTTGGCGCAGTTGGAGTGGTTCGCGCGGTGAACGCCGACCTCAACACGGTGAAGCGCGAAGAAATTGCGACGACCGCATTGTCTCCGGCAGATGCCGAGTTTGAAAACTATTTGTTCGTTGGCTCAGACTCACGCTTAGGCGCCGACCCGAGTGATGCCGATTACGGCAACGTTGGTGATGCTGGAGACATTGGCGGCCAACGCAGCGACACGCTCATGGTGATGCACTACGTAAAGCGCACGGGAACGGTCTCGCTTATGTCTATTCCACGCGACCTGTGGGTGGCCATTGGTAATGGCGAAAACGAGCAGCGCATTAATACCGCGTATCAAGAAGGCACTGATGTATTGGTGCGCACGGTGCAACGCGCACTCAACATTCCCATTCATCACTATGTGGAAATTGACTTCCAAGGGTTTAAGCGCATTGTCGAAGCAGTTGGTGGAGTGAATGTATGTGTTGAGTACCCATCGCGCGACAAGCACACTGGTTTGTTTATGAAGGCTGGTTGCACCACGCTCGATGGCGTTGAAGGGCTTGCCTATGCGCGCAGTCGTTACTTCGAACAAAAGGTTGACGGCGAATGGCAACTGGACGGCACATCCGACATCGGCCGCTCAACTCGCCAACGCGGGTTTGTTCAAGCGCTTGCAAAGAGCGCAGTAATTGGCGTTTCCGGCAATCCGTTTAAGGCGGGCAGTGTGCTGAAAGGTGGGCTTTCGGCGGTCATTGTGGACAATAACCTCGACCTCATTGAGTTTGCGAAGAAAATGCGTCCTGCTGCAGGAGGAAACATTGCATCACTTCCACTCGACGTGTACGGCGACACGGTGGGAAGTAATTCGGTGTTGCGGTTGGGTAAAGGCGCAGACGAACTAATTGCGTTCTTCAACGGAACTGGTCCGCGACCGCAACTGAACCCCTAAAGCTTCAGCTTCAACTCCTTCAGCAACTTTGTTGCCCTGCATGAAATCGCAACCCAACAACTTCAGGCGCTGCTTTTGATCTTCGGTTGAAACCCATTCGGCAACAACGCTCATGTTCAATGAGTGTGCAAGCTGAATGATGGAACGAACAATTGGGTCGTCTCCACCATGCTGACCAATGTCGCGAACCAGCGTGCCGTCAAGCTTCAAATAGTCGGCAGGGAAGTCGCGCAAGTAGGCAAGCGATGCATAACCCGTTCCAAAGTCATCGAGTGCAAGTTTTACGCCAAGACGTTTCAGCGCATTCAGCGTGCGCATGATGGCAGGGTTGTCGTTCAACATGGTCTTCTCGGTAATTTCAAGTGTCAAGTGCGCAGCATCAACATTGGTTTCGCGCAACGTTCCCATCACACGTTCAACGAATGCTGCTTCGCTCAGTTGGCGCGTTGAAACGTTCACATGCACCATGAACGAACGTTCAACAATTCCTTCGTCCATCCACTTGCGTGCATCGGTGCACGCCTGACGAACAACCCAGTCACCAATTGGCCCAATTGAACCAGACTCTTCAGCGAGTTCGAGGAACACTGGTGGAGTAAGCACGCCGCGCTCTGGGTGATTCCAACGCAACAACGCTTCAACGCCAGCCATGCGGCCGGTATGTGTTGAAACGACTGGCTGATACACCACAAACAATTCGCGCTTGGCCAATGCGCGCTCAAGCTCGGCGGAAAGCATGACGCGATCTTTTGCGCTCTTGCGCATTTCATCGGAATACATTTCGCATCGACCGCGACCGCGTTGTTTCGCGCGATACATGGCGGTGTCGGCATTGCGCAACAGCGTTACCGCTGCATCTGCTGGTGCTTCTTCGGCAAGTAGCGCAGGTGTTGCCATGGCAATACCAATGCTTCCGCTGGTAAAGATTTCAACGCCTTGCAAAATGACTTGGCCGGTAATTCCTTGGCGCACGCGTTCTGCAACGTCCATAGCAATGTGCTCATCGCCTAGGCCATCGCACAACACAACAAATTCGTCTCCACCAATGCGGGCAACCAAGTCGCTTGGGCGAGTGGCGCTCACCAACCGCTTGGCAATGGAGTTCAACAACTGATCGCCAACGTTGTGACCAATGTTGTCGTTTACGTCTTTCAGCTTGTCCAAGTCCACAAACATCACCGACACACCGCGTTTAGTGGTCACGCTGCGTTCAAGGGCTTCCGACAATTTGCGCAAGAACAACACGCGGTTTGGCAACCCGGTCAACGCGTCGTGTGTTGCTTGGTAGTTCAATTCGTCTTGCAATTGCTTGGCCTCGGTGATGTCGCGAGCAATTACGGAGTAGTGCTGAACGGTTCCGTCTGCTTCACGCACAATCTGCAACACCAAAGTCATGGTGCGCATAATGCCGTCGGGGCTGCGGAAGCCAAGTTCGCCTTCCCATTTGTTGTTGGCAGGCGAGTTAATCACTTCGCGTGGTACTTGATCGCGAATGGCCTGAATGAACATTTGTGTTGCGGCATCACTTGCTGGTGATTGTTCGCTCACGCCAATCAGGTTTCGTGCTCCATCGTTGCTGAACAACAGGTTGCCACGCGGGTCAAACACAATCACTGCGTCTGCACTGCTGTCGAGCAAACCAATCAACTGATTGCTCAGCACTCGGCGATTTACTGCTTCAGTTACATCGTGCGCGGTGCCAACAAATCCGGTGATCTCTTTTTTCGCACCAAGAATTGGTTGCGTAGAAATGTTGAGCCAAAACACTTCACCGTCTGGTTTCCACAATTTGAATTCAATGCCAAATGCAGATCCTGTTTCGCGCGAACGTTGCCATGCTTCTTCGGCAAATGCGCGATCGGTTGGTTGTGCATTCACCCATGGCGCAACGCCTGGAGTGAAACTTGCACCACCGAGTGCGAGTGCACGGAACGTCTCATTCGCCGTCGTCAACCGACCATCAATGTCGGTCTTAAATACCCCTATTGGGAGGGAGGCGGCTGATTGGTCAATGACACCATCTTGACAGGTTGCCCTTTACCAATATCGCTAATCGGGGGTTTATCGGGTGACAGTAAAGGTGATTGACGTGATGCCAAGCGATCCTGCTTCAAGCGAAGTCAGCATGGTTTCGCCGTCCATTCCGTCGGTCACTTCCAGTTGTTGCGAAACGGCATACACGGTGAGTACGAAGGTGTGCGGTTCGCCTGCCTTCGGGCATGGAGATGCGTAGCCAACCTTGTTCACGCGATTCAGCGATTGCACGGCTCCTGCTGGTACCACTCCCGCATCTACGTGGGTGATTGCGGGGTCAATGTTGGAGGCCACCCAGTGCACCGCGTCGGAAGCCGTTTGGTCAACGATGGAAAGGCCCCAGGTAACGGTGCCTTCTGGCAGGCCCGCAATGTCGAAGCTTGGCGACAGTTTCGAACCGGCACAGGTGAATTGTGCGTCGATTGGACCGCCTTCTTCCCACGGCGCCGCAATAGTGAATTCCTGAACGGGTGCAACCGATTCGGCAATGGTGGTGGCAATTGCAATGGTCTCGGTTTGGTCGGCAGTAGGTGGCTTCATTTCGCGACCGTCTCGCGAACACGATGCGAGCAGTAAGGCGCTCATTCCAACGATTGCAGCTGCGCCATAAATTTTTCCAGAAAAACGTGTCACAAATGAAGGTTACGACATGCAGTACTAACCTGCATGTCGTGTTGCAACCCAACGAACAACTTTGTGTACTTACGGTGCATGCGCACCCAGACGACGAAGCGTCAAAGGGTGCACCAACCATGGCCATGTATGGCGCGCAAGGAGTGCGCACGGTGTTGGTGTGTTGCACGGGCGGCGAAGAAGGCGATGTTGCAAACCCTGCGTTGAAAGAGCCTGGCCAACCATTTCACGGGTTGGAAGGTGAAGCAGAAAAACAATTGCTCGCACAGCTTCGCCCTGCAGAGTTAGAAAAGGCCGCACAAGTCATTGGTTTTCACCATGTGGAAATGCTTGGCTATCGCGATTCGGGAATGTTGGACAGTCCAGCAAATAATCACCCCGATTGTTTTCACATGGCCGACCTCGATGAAGCAGTGGGCAGGCTGGTACGCATCATTCGCCGCGAACGTCCGCATGTGTTGGTTACCTACAACGACGATCAGCGCGGCTATCCGCACCCCGATCACGTGAAGGTGCACGACATCAGCATTATTGCTTTTGATCGTGCAGCAGACGACGAGTGGTATCCGGAAGCAGGCGAGCCGTGGCAACCACTGAAAATGTATTACTCGGCGTGGTCGCGCATGCGACTGACCGCAATTCATGAAGCGCTGTTGCGCTTGCGCGGTTCTTCACCATTTGACGATTCGTGGTTCGAGCGCCCCGACCTCGACAGTCGAATTACTACTCGTCTGGTGATTGGCGATTACCTGTACGCGCGTTCTGGTGCATTGCGCGCACATCGCACGCAAATTGATGAAAACGAACCGTTTTGGTTTGGTCTCAGCGACGCCGAACTTGCCGAAACGTATCCGTACGAAGACTGGGTGTTAGCAAAAGCGCTAGTTCCAACTCCGCCACTTGCGGCTGGGCAGTACGAAGACGATATGTTTCGCGGAGTGCGTTAACTATTTCGCACGCATGGCGTCGCGTAGTGCGCGATAGCCAATCATGGTTGCGCCGCTGTCAACAATTGCTTGTTTCAACGAAGCGTCGTTCACTACGAAGTTGTAATCGTCGATCCAACCATTTGCCACGTCGCCGAGTGCACGAATTTCTGGTGTGTCGATGCATGGCTGCACATGAATTTCGGTAACGCCTGGTTGCAGGTTGCGCAACGAATTCAATACCCGCTCGCGGCTGCCTTCGCGCCAGTCGTGATCGAAGTGGTCAGGGAAGAGCACGCCTTCTTCAGCGGCAAGTTTGCGGAATGGAAATCCGGCTTGTGCTTCGGTGAGCGTTGAAGGCAAGCGCACCGGCAATTGAAATTCAACTGCGAGTTCGATGTACACGTCAAAAAATTGTGGACGCAAAGTAATTGCGGTGAGGTGTGGCGCAAGGTGCGTTACGTCGATGCCCCATTCAAGAGCGCGCGCAATTTGTGCGCGGCACTCGCGCAACACTTCGGCTGGGTCTGCGTGTTCCCATAGGTCGTCAATGGTGCGTGGGAATCCGCCTTCACCAGATTGCAGTGATGGTGCGTAGGTGAGTGGTCCCCAGCGGTACATCTCGTGTTCGCTGTTTACGGTGAGGTGCACGCCAATGTCTTCACCGTTGTAGTTCATGACTGCGTGTTTTGCCCACGGCGCAGGAACCATCAGTGACGCGCATGTGGCAGAACCTTTGCGCAGTGCGTCGTACACACCAACGTTGGCGGCATGAAATGCACCAAGGTCGTCACAACTCAAAATCACTAACTTCGCGTCGGCGCTATGGCCAAGTCGTTCGGCAAGTAAAGGTGTGCTCACTACATAAACGCTACTAGCGACAGGCTTGCCATAAACCCACATTGCGCAACTCTGCTTGCGTGGCGGCATGTGCAAAGTCGGCTTTGTGTGCGGTGTTGGGCTCGAACACCATGGGCCGCGCATAGCCCTTCAACACCAAGTCCAGGTTCACAAAAACGTTGCTGTTTGCGATGTACACGTACAACAGCAGTCGGCCGTATTTGTCGCGCGCCTCGATATCTCGCTCTACGCGAAGTTTCGTTCCTGCGGGCAGCAACTTCTCTGTATATGCGCTGGCCTCTGGCCCGAAACACTCCACACCCTTCGTGGGGTGTTTGGTTTCGGGAGTATTTACGCCAATCAATCGAACACGTTCAGTGTTTCCACCAATTGCAATATCAATGGTGTCGCCATCCACCACGTGTTTCACCGTTGCCGAGTTTGGTGAAGTAACAGTCGAGTCATTGCTGCAACCCGAAAGCAGTAATGCGTACGTGAAGAGAAACAACAAGAGAAGCTGGCTCGAGCGGTGCATACGCAGTGATGTGTGAATTACAGTACTGATATGACCACACCGTTAGAACTTGGAAAAATTGGCATTTGGACATGGACACTAGATGGCCAACCAATGGCCAAGTCATGTGAAGCAGTGCAAGAACTTGAAGAGTTGGGTTTTAAAACAGTGTGGATTCCCGAAGCCGTTGGCCGCGAACCATTTGCACACGCCGGAATTTTGTTGTCGGCAACAAAGAAGATCATTGTGGGAACGGGCATTGCTTCCATGTATGCGCGCACAGCTTCCACCATGCAGGCTGGTCAAAAAACGCTCACGTCGGCTTTTCCCGATCGCTTTTTGTTAGGCATAGGCGCAAGCCACGGCAACATGGTGAAGTCGTTGCACAAAACCGCTTACGTAAAACCATATTCGGCCATGGTCGAGTATTTGGACGTCATGGACAAGGGAATGTTTGTGGCTGCCGAGCCAACCACTCCATTACATCGCGTGTTGGCTGCACTTGGTCCAAAAATGTTGAAGTTGGCAGGCGAGCGTGCCGATGGTGCGCACCCGTATTTCACTACTCCGAAACACACGGCAGTTGCTCGCGAAATTTTGGGTAGCAGCCCAACACTTGCGCCAGAGCAAGCAGTCATTTTGGAAACCGATGCAACAAAGGCGCGCGCAATTGCGCGCAGCTACATGGGTACGTACACGCGTTTACCGAACTACGCCAACAACTTGTTGCGCGAAGGGTTCACCGAAGACGACATTAAGAACCAAAGCGACAAGTTGGTAGATGCCATTTGTGCGTGGGGAACCCTCGATGCGGTTCGCGGTCGTATTAAGGAACATCTTGACGCAGGTGCGTCACATGTTTCGGTGCAAGTGCTTACCGAAGGTTTAATTGAATTGCCATCAACTCAGTGGCGCGAACTCGCCACGCTGTTGCCAGAGTTTTGCTAAACGCCAAGCACGCGCTTTTGCAGCTTGCGCATTCCTGCAAGCCAGCGATCGCGCTCGGTTGCTTTCAACGCCATGTATTGCGCAACCTCTGGGTGAGGCAACACTAAAAACGTTTCTGCACGAATGGTGTCAAC
>CANIHL010000032.1 GCA_947467375.1 Acidimicrobiaceae bacterium
CAATGAGGTGTTGAGTGTACTGGCGGAACGGGAGGGATTCGAACCCCCGGGCCTATTAAGCCGTCCGCTTTCAAGGCGGATGCGTTTGTCCACTCTGCCACCGTTCCGTTCAGAAACGCTAGCGGGCAATTCGCTCTCTCAGCGCAGTAACCCAGTCATCTGCTTCTTTCCATCTGGCGTCTGCGTGTTCGCGCGCCGAATGAGCATGTTCGCCACTTGCAGGGTACGAACCGAGGAATTTCACTGCACCTTGTTTGGCGCGAAGCTCGCGCAACACGTCAGCCATCAATTCGTCTTTTACGTGACCATCTGCATAAATGACGAAGCAGTAATCGCCAAGTCCGCCACGCTTTGTTGGTCGTGACAGCAGTTGCGACAAGTTAATGCGACGCGCTGCAAACTCTTGCAAGATAGAAATCAAACTGCCCGGTTCATCCGCGCGCTGAAACACCACAAGCGCTGTGCGATCGTGACCAGTTGGTGAAGGAATGGTGTTCTTGCCAACCAAAATGAATCGCGTTTGATTTCCCGCATGATCGGCAACATTGTCTGCAATAACTTCAAGGCCGTACACCTTTGCTGCATTGCGTGGTGCAATTGCTGCAGTGGTGTTGCCACCACTTTCGCTCACAATGCGCGCAGCTTCTGCTGTTGAGTTCGCTGCACGAATATCGGCCTTACCTAAGTTCGTGCGCACATACTCGTGACATTGCGCGGTTGCCACAGGAATAGAAAACAGCGTTTCAATTCCTGCAAGCGTTGCGCCTTTTTTCGCCAGAATGCAGTGTTCGATATCAAGCACCACTTCGCGCTGAATTAACAGATCGTGGTCGAACACCAACGCGTCTTGCGTGAAGTTGACCGTGCCTTCAATGGAGTTTTCAATTGGGACGAAACCAAGATCGACTTCACCAGACTCCACAGCATCAAGCACATCTGGGACCGTGCGAAATGGAACCGTTGTTGCCTTGGCTAAATCTGCTTGCGTAAGCAGAGCCTGTTCGGTGAACGTACCCGAAGGCCCGAAGAATCCAATTCGCAGTGCAGAAGTCACGTATTGAGGTTACGCCGTTCGCACATTGGCTCCCGACCTATTTATTGCTTCAACCCAGCACTAGCCTGAAGTCCATGTTCGAATACGTGGCGTTTAATCCGTTCAACTCCAGCCCTGAGGCGCTCGCTGCAGAGCTGACGAAGAAGTCGGCTGAGGGTTGGGAAGTGGTCGACATTGTGACCACCTTTGATGGCCGATACTGCGCATTTCTTCGCCGCCCAACACAAGGTGTTGCTTCGAGTTCAACGGCAAGCACGCCAGCTGTTGCTCCCGTTACTGCGCAAGTCACGGTTACTGAAACGACATCATCGAGCGCTGCTGCACCTGCTGCGTGGTACGCAGACCCATCAAACAGGTTTGAACTTCGCTACTGGGATGGCAGCGAGTGGACCGAACATGTTGCGCGCGGTGGCCAACAGTTCACCGACCCACCAATCGCCTAGCTCGCAATGAAGGCCACATCCATCGGCCATGCTGGCATTTTGATTGAAACAGGCTCGCGCACCATTGTGTGCGACCCGTGGTTTGTGCCAGCGTTTTGGGCTTCGTGGTTTGTGTTTCCACGCAATGATCAATTGCCAAATGCTGTCATGGAAAAGCTTGAACGCCCCGACTATTTATATATCTCGCATCAACATGGCGATCACTTGGACGAAGCATGGCTTGCGAAGCACATCGATAAATCAACACCGGTGTTGTTACCAGACTTTGCCACTCGCGAATTAGAACGTCAGTTGAACAGGCTTGGTTTCACCAACTTCATCCGCACTCGCAATGGTGAAATGACCGACTTGGGCGATGGACTTCGCGTTGCCATCCATGTTGAAACTGCAATTGCCGACGGCCCTGGCGGTGACTCCGCAATGGTGGTTGAAGATGGAACCTCTCGCCTCGTTAACCAAAACGATTGTCGCACCGGAGACCTTGCTGAATTATTGAAGCACGGTCCTGTTGACATGCACTGGCTGCAATTCAGCGGCGCAATTTGGTACCCCATGGTGTACGACCAGCCACGCGAAGAACTGATGGATCTTGCGCGCAGCAAGGTTGAAAGTCAATTTGCACGCTCTATTCGCTATGTCGATGCACTTGGTGCACGCGTAGTAGTTCCATCGGCTGGCCCACCATGTTTCCTTGACGAAGACTTGTTCTCCGTCAACATGATTGATGGCGATGAACTGTCTATTTTCCCCGACCAAACTGAATTTATTGCTCGACTTGACCGCAATGGCAACAACAACGCAGTCATGAATATTCCGGGCACAGCAATTTCGGTTTCACCAACTGATGTTGAGGTGCAACATTGCGTTAGCGATGCTGATGTACACCGTCCATTTGTTCACAAGCGTGAATACTTATTGGAATACCAAGCCGACTGGGCCGAGTGGCTGCGCGATACCAAGGCTTCGTGGTTAGTAAGCAACACCAACCTGGTCAGTGAACTTCAAGCGTGGTGGGAACCATTACTAGCGATGGCGCCATCGCTACGAGGTGCTATCGGTGGCAACTGCCTAGTGAAAACTGACGGCGAAAACATTTTGATCGATTTTCTGAACGGCAAAATCTCCGCCTACAACAACGAGCCAATTAAGTTCCGCATGGAAATTGCTCGTCCATTACTTGAAGGTGTTGTCAAGCAAAAAGCAGTTGATTGGTCGAATTCGCTGTTCCTGTCTTGTCGATTCACCGCCTGGCGAGACGGCTCATACAACGAATACTTGTATAACTTTTTTAAGAGCTTGTCTGTAGAACGCATGCGCCGCGCCGAACAAGAAGTGGTTCGCAAAAACGGAGCGCCGGACGAAGTATCAAACGAAATCGAACTTGGCGACTACGTGATGCAGCGCTACTGTCCGCATCGCAAAGCTGATCTCTCCGAGTTTGGTGTTATTGAAGGCGACCACGTGGTGTGCACGTTGCACGGTTGGAAATTTCAACTCAGTGACGGATCGTGCTTAAACGCCGATGATCACAAGCTCTCTGTACGCAAACGAACTAGTTAAGTTCTCCGTACACCACAACATCTGAGCCCAACGGCAACAAGCCCGAATCCCAAATCATGTCCATTGCGGCAGTGCTCACACGCACACAACCGTGACTTGCTGGGTACGCCGGCACGGTTTGTGACCCGTGAATGGCTACTCCACCAATGAAATATTTCGGCCTATAGATCTGACCTAGATCTCCAACCCACCAACCATCTGGTCGTTCGCGGTTCGTTTTGAATTTGCCTACCGGTGTTATCGCGGTTCCCCGAATGAGAACACCCGGAGTATTCATATCGGGTTCGACATATGCACGATCGTCGCCAGTTGATGCATTGATTACATATTTTGTTTCGCCGTCTTCAACGAGGAATAACAGTTGTCGCGCTTTATCAACTTCGGCCAAAGTGTCCTTTGTTGCTTGCGCTTGCGGGCGGACGCCGAGTTCGTTCAACAGAAACGCAGTTGCATTATTCATGCTGCCTGTCGGGCGTAGTTGGTAATACTTTTGAAATGCCATCACTGCTTGCCGTGTCGTCTCGTCGTACTTGCCATTTGGTGCGAGCAGCCAAAAGCCGAGGCTCAGCAGTTTCTCTTGTGCGGCCTTCGTAGCTGCGCCACTTCGCTGCCCCGAAGGCGAAATGGTTTCTGGTTCGGTGGTCGTTGTTACATCGACCTGCGTGGTTGGCACGCTTTGTGCCGAAGTCCACTGACCACACGCCGACAACATTAAACAGCTCGCCGCCATAGCGAAGCCGCCAAATATTCTGTGCTTATTCATTGCAGTGAGAGTGGCAGTTCAAACCAAATAGTCAAGCTGTATTTCACGCCACTAGTAATTGGTGCACTGAGGTGCGGGTGCGTAACCAAACTTGGCCACGCAATTAGTGACCCAACCGGCATGTCAGCGTTGGAAAATTCTTGACGAGGAAACTGCAGTTCGGCACCTAGATAGTCGTTGTTCAGCTTCACGCTTGCAGAAACTTGGGCAACGTCGTGATGAATGCGTAATTCTTCTTGCCCGCCAATTTCATAACGAATGATAAAGGCGTCATTAATGCCGTGATAGTCGATCAGTGGCCAATGTTGTTGCAGCTGTGGCCATATGCGCATGCCCATGTCGTTTTGTACCGCTTCAAACAACCTTGGGCTAATTGCAGCAAGCGAAATTTCCTGACCGGGAACGGGGTCGCTTTCGTGTGATGTGTACCCACCAACTAGATCGGCTGCTCGAATGAGAGCCGCACAAAACTCCGGTGTCCAACACGACATGGCGTACATTTCTGATGCAACTTCGTGGATTGAGGCGGACTCATCTATCGCATCGTGATACGACAAGATGCGCGCAAGGTCATCAACTGGACTGTAGGGGTGAGTATCCATTGCATCCATGGTGACACGGTTGGGCTTCTAAATAGTTGCACTGCTTACAAACATGTGAAATCGGCGGAAACCCTCACTGGTAGGCTGTTTTGTAATGGGAATCTTGAATCGTGAAGTCGGGGAAGTTGAACTTATTCCAGTTGCCAAGGGAGTTATTTCTCGCTGGTGGATTGTGCTCATCGCTGCACTACTTGGAACTGTTGCCATGTGGTCGCAAGAGAGCAACCTCTCAACCACTCCACCAATAACTGCGATCACTCGCATTTACGAATCACGCGATGAGACTTCACTGCTTTCAGTTGTTGGTATTGATCCAGCAACAATTAACCCGCTTCCGAGTTTCGATAATCAAATCCAACAGGTTCAAGAACAAGCCAGTCGCGAAAAGATTGCGCAAGAAATCGGGATTGACGTAGAGGTAACAATTAGCCGTTCTGAGCAACGTTTCTCTCTATTGAACACATCCGAAGGGGATGGTAAGACGAAGTTCACATTTCTGAGCGTTGGCACACCTACCTATACATTTACTTGCTCGGATAGCACTGCAGAACCTTGCAACACCGCAATTGATGCATACGTGGCGGCGTTATCAAAAGTTCGTAAAGACAGCACTATTGCTGGAATGCAACGAGTGAAATCAATGCTGTCCACCATTGCACAAGATGGATCGGCAAATGCGCAAGAAAAAATTTCCGGTATCGATGCTGCCCTTCCACTGATCACTGGTGAATTGGCATTGCTCTCTACGAGTGAAGAACAATTCGGTGGAACCATTACATCCGTAAAAAAGAGCACGTACGGTTTCGGTTTTATTGCCGGCGCGCTAATCGGTCTACTTATAGCTCTTCAGTTGACTATTGTTGACAAGCGTGTTGGATCATTGAGCCAACTGGCTAAACATGTTGAGCGAACCGACATCCTTGGTCATGTAACTGCCGATGCAGTTTCACTTCAACATGTTGCTGCTGCGCTCGTGGCTCGCGCGAACCGACAGTCAATTACATCAATCTCACTAGTGCCAGCGGCGTTTTCGGGTAAAACTTCTGATCTCGCGGCCAAACTTCACACCATTGCCCATCCGCTTGGGGTCTCAGTAATTGCACAACCAAGTGTTTCTTCAATTGATGCACAGACACTGCTCTCAATGGGTGACGGGTCTGTTGTGGTTGCTGAAGCAAAGCGCTCCACTACAGATGACGTTGTGAAAACTTGGTCGGTTCTTGCCAGCGCTCAACAAACGGTTGTCGGAGTGCTCCTCGCGGACACGCTCCACTAAAGCGACATGACAGTACTTCTCAGTCGTGCGCGTCGATTTACCGATCGGCTTACAAATTCAAGTCGTTTTGTTGCTCTGAGTTCAGTGTTGCAATTTGTCATTGACATGATCATTTGGTCTGTTACGGCCATTGCTGCTTCGTATGCGCGGTTTGAATACCAAGGGCATCACGACCCATTTGGGGCTACTAAAAGTTCGGTTATTCGCGTTATTCCTATCGTTTTAGTTGTACAGGCCATTGTTGGTTATGTCGTTGGTATTTACCGACGTCGCTGGAGATACGGCAGTTTTGACGAAGTAGGCGGACTCGTAGTCGCCACACTCATCACGACTTCGGTGTTATTCGTGCTTCGGTTTTTTGATACCTCACTGAACCCGTTTCCGCGGAGCGTAATTTTCATCTCGGGTTTTGCGGGTTTATGTTTCGTTGCTGCAAGCAGGTATGCCTGGCGATTAATACGCGAACAGTTGCGTCGCCCAACCGACCAAACTGCAGCAAAAATACTGGTGTACGGGGCAGGTGAAGGTGGAATTCAAATGGTGAATACCTTGCTCCGAAACCCTCAGTCTCCGTATTTGCCAGTTGGATTTTTGGACGACAATCCAGACACACATCGACTCAGTATTTCTGGTGTACCAGTGCTTGGCGGCAGAGATCAGTTGTCGAACGCGCGCGCGCGAACTGGCGCAACAACGTTATTGATTGCAATTCCTTCCGCAGATAGTGCATTTATTGGTGATATCAGCGCTCGCGCTCGAGAACTGTCCATGGATGTCAAAGTGCTTCCTGCAGTGCAGAACCTGAACGAGCGACCGTTGGACACCAGTGATATTCGCGACCTCACCGACGAAGACTTGCTTGGACGTCGCAAAGTGGTCATCGACCTTCAACAAATTTCCGACTACCTCGTTAATCGTCGAGTTTTGGTTACTGGAGCTGGAGGCAGCATCGGTAGCGAATTGTGTCGCCAGCTTGCGCGATTTAATCCGGCAGAGCTCATCATGCTTGATCGCGACGAAAGTGCATTGCATGAAGTTCAGTTATCGATTCACGGGCGAGCACTTCTGGATACTCCTCAAACTGTGCTTGCCGACTTACGTGACGAAGCCACCATCAATCACATTTTCGACACACGCAAACCCGAAGTGGTATTCCATGCTGCTGCGTTGAAGCATCTTCCGCTTCTTGAGCGATACCCACTCGAGGCTTACCAAACAAATGTTTTAGGAACGCTGACACTGCTTAACGCTGCTCAACGAACAGGTGTAGGTGTGTTCGTCAATATTTCTACCGATAAAGCCGCTAACCCAATCAGTGTGCTTGGGTACTCAAAGCGAATTGCAGAACGAGTTACTGCTGCCGTAGGGCAATCTGCAAAATCTGGCAAGTACATGTCGGTTCGTTTCGGAAACGTCCTCGGATCACGCGGCAGTGTGCTGATGTCGTTCCGAGACCAAATTGCTAAAGGCGGCCCATTGACCGTTACTCATCGGGGTGTAACTCGATACTTCATGACCATTTCGGAAGCGGTGCAATTAGTTATTCAGGCTGGAGCGATTGGAAGTTCGGGAGAGGCACTGGTCCTTGACATGGGAACTCCAGTTTCCATTTACGACGTTGCCAAGCAACTCGTAGCCAACTCGGGGAAGCCAGTCGAAATTGAAATTGTTGGCCTTCGCGCCGGTGAAAAAGTGCATGAAGAGCTTTTTGGAGACGGTGAAATAGACACGCGTCCACGACACCCGCTGATCTCTCATGTTCCCGTTCTACCCGTGGACCTTGGACTACTTACCCCAAGCCCAACAGATGCGCGGGAAACAATGCTGCGAATTATCGCTAACTAGCTCACTTTTTTATCTGGGGCCAATGCCATAACCAAAATTGGCCACAAGAAGTAATTAGTCACCAGAAATGGTTCGAATAACGCTGCGCTCAAGCAGAAAAAAATAAGACCAAGTCGAACAACGTCGGTTTGTTGTGGGTGCACCAAGTTCATCATTCGGTACAGAGCAAATACGAGATAGGCGCAAAACAACAGCCCCGCCAAGAGGCCACCACTCAACAGCACGTCAAAGTACGCACTGTGGCTGTGGCCGATGTTTTCGACTGTCCAATATAAATCCAGTCGCCTGAATATCTGGTTGGACCAAGCAACACCCGATCCCCATCCAAACAACGGTCGCTCTAAGAAACCTGTCCACGAAAAGTCCCAAGCAAAAATTCGCTCCTGGAGCGCTGATTTTGGTAGCAACGTTCCATTTACCAAAGAGCTGAATTTGTACAACACCACCATCGAAACCACTAGCCCACCCGACAACACTGCAACTGAACTTCTCCACCACTGTTTACGCGCATCACTTGCAATCACCTGATTCACACCGAAGGCACTTGCCCCGATCGTAAATACAACAATGGTGGAAAGAATTGATGTAAACGCCTTTGTGTGAAACAGCACAATCAAATCAAAAACTGCGATGTCTGCAACAACTACAGCAACTGCAAACCGCCATTGTCGGGGAATTTTTCTGTACAGCGGAGCTACAACAAACAAAAGCGATATACATGCAACTGCCGCAACTGGGCCAAGGAGGTTTGGATTCACATAGATTCCACTCCACTCTTGCCGCTCATAGATTGACTCCGGCCAGTTTCGTGCAATGGCAAAGCGTGAAACAAGTACCCCGACATGAGTTGCAAGAGACACGATGATCACTTGCTGATGCCGAGTAAAGCTTGTTGCCAAATACAGTCCGGTGGTTACACATAGCGCGCCCTTTACGGCATTACCGATTGCATAGGCGCCAAAATCACTCATTAATGAAGTGATCAGTATCCACCCAACTAGTGCCACCAAAAAACTCTCGGCGGACTTCCACAACAGCAGTGGGTTTGCACGTCGGCCAAGTAAGAACAAAGCCGGTAACTGAACAACCACAAATGTTGATAAATGAGCTGCTTCGATTGGCAACGCCGAATTATTGAGTTGCGCATTACGCCACAACGTAAAAATCGGTCCAATGGTGAGGGCAAGTAGAGCGAGTGCTCCATACGCAATTTCAAGCCACACCAACCATCCATGCACATTGATGCGCTTGAGCTTCACCTCTACAAATCTACATCTCGGACTATCTCACTATGATTGGGGTGTGTCCACTGGCGAAGACGACCGAGATGAACTAATTAAGGAGTTGCTCGCCGAAGCGCACGGTTTGCGCATGAAAAATGAGCAAATCAGTTTGTATACCGAGAGCAAAATCGCTGAACTAGTGAAACTGCAGCGCGAATTACTCACCATCCGAGACGGATTTGAAACCGTGGTTGAGCAGCGAAACGATCTTGAAGGCAAATTGGCACAAGTAAACACCGAATTAGAGCACCTCGGAACCATCTACACCGCTATGACCGACCAGCGGGACAGGCTTCGCGGACGAGTTGCTGAAGTGGAAACCTCGCGTGCATTCCGCATCGGCAAACGCTTTATTCGTTTCGTGCCGTTTTTGAAAGAACACGAGAACCCAACGCAATGAAGCAATACCCCATCATTATTAATGTGCGGGATCGCGTTACACATCTACAACAGCTTGTTGCGTGGCTTGAATCGCAAGGTCAAGAAAATATTTGGCTCTGCGACAACGCAAGCACGTATCCACCACTTGTTGAGTACCTCAAGTCATCACCTCACAACGTTCGATACAACGACATCAATCTTGGACACCGTGCACCATGGCTCAGTGGTCTTGCCTTTGAACTCGGGCTTGATTCACATTTCATCGTGACCGACCCCGATGTTGTGCCATGCGAAGAATGCCCTGCAGATGTTTTTGAACATTTTGAACGCGCACTGGGGATCTTCCCTGATATTGACAAAGTTGGGTTTTCGTTACGGATTGACGACATTCCGGAGCACTATGTACATGCCGCAAACGTGGTGAAGTGGGAAACGCAGTGGTGGTTGGACGAGCGCTATCCAGGATTTTTCTATTCGCCGATTGATACCACCTTTGCGATGTATCGACCAGGCGAAGGTCACCTCAATCATCGTTCGTTGCGTAGTGCTCCACCATATGTAGCGCGTCACATGCCGTGGTATGAAAACTCATCAGTTCCGAATGAAGAACTTGAGTATTACCTTGCACATGCAGATTCATTGATCATTAACTGGGACGCCAAGGTGCTTCCCGCAAACCTTCGTGCACAGATCAACAACATGCGTAGTCGCTATTCGCAAGCACAAAGTCGCTAAAATAACATCGCATGTCTGAACCTGTGATTACCGTTGAATCGGTATCAAAAAACTTTCGCCTGTACCACGAGCGAAACAGATACATCAAGGCTGCACTGCTTCGCGGTCGACGTGCTCGGTTCGAAGAGTTCTGGGCTCTCAACGATGTTTCATTTGAAGTTGAGGAAAGCGCCACCTTTGGCATTATTGGCTCGAACGGGTCTGGCAAGAGCACCATGTTGAAGTGCCTCATGGGCATTTATCGCCCAGAGCGCGGCCGTATTGCTGTGCGAGGAAAGATTGCTGGACTACTGGAACTTGGTGCAGGGTTTCACCCTGAATTGTCTGGTCGCGAAAACGTGTTCTTGAATGGTGCAATTCTTGGAATGTCGCAAAAAGACATCACACAACAGTTCGACAGCATCGTTGAGTTTGCTGGCCTCGAGCGCTTTATTGACACGCCAGTAAAGAACTTTTCGTCGGGCATGACGGTTCGCCTTGGTTTTTCCATCGCTACACACGTTGAGCCAGAAGTACTGCTGATCGATGAAGTTCTAGGTGTTGGTGACCAGGCTTTTCAACGTAAGAGTTCCGAAAAAATTGAAGAATTCCGCCGAGATGGAAAAACCATCATTGTGGTTAGCCATGGTCTTGCAGCCATGCAGAACATGTGCCAAGAAGTGATTTGGTTGGAAAAAGGAAAGCTGAAAATGCGCGGGCCATCTGCCGATGTCATCGCTGCCTACACAGGCGAAAGCTATGCCACGCACACCGAACGCGACGCTGACTTTCGTGAACGCTGGGGAACCGGCGAGGCGCACTTCAACACCATTCGTTTACTGAATGAAAACGGCCATGCAGTAGAGCGCATCAACACTCAAGATTCGGCGAGTATCGAATTGGCAATTACGCCACAAACGCGACTGGTATCACCAATTATCAAAGTTTCCATTGCAAAAATTGGTGGCGAAACAGTGTGGTCGACTACCTCGCAAACTGCACAACCACCAATTCGGGCATTGGCCGAACCAACAACAATGCGCCTGTCGCTCGCCCGCGTTCCTTTACTTGAAGGTACCTATTACATTTCTGCAACGTGCACGGACTCAACTGGAACAACCGAGTACGACCATTGTCAAAATTGGGTTCGCTTCGACGTGCACCAAGAGCACTTGTTTGAAGATGGACTGGTTTCTATTCCATCTACATGGACTATTCAGTAACTGTTGTTACAGCTCTTCAGCAACACGGCGAGAGAGCCGCGAAAAAATTGCCCAACCTGCAATAAACACAGCAACTGACACCACAACTACGTAGAGCATTTCACCCCAATTTGGCGCAGCCCCTCCGTACAACATGTGACGGAAGGTGAGGATAAACACCGCCATTGGGTTCCAGGTGAGAATGAAATCGATTGCTGCAGGAAGCTTGCCCTCCAGGCGATCTGGTGTGTAAATAATCGGCGTTGCAAAAAACATCACCTGCACCAGAATGCTCCACAAGTACCGAAGATCTCTGAAGAACACCGCTGCTGCTGAAAGCGCAAGTGCAAACCCTGCTGCATACACCGCCAGGCACACCATGAGCAATATGGTGACCGGTAGCCACGGAATAATCGGGCTACCAGCAATGATGAGTGCAACCGCAAGCAATGTCATTTCAATTGACCACTGAACGAAGCAAAAAATGACCTGAGAAATAACCAGCGTTTCGCGTGCGAACGCAACTTTGCGAACAAGCGATGCATTACTGAGCAACGCGTTCATTCCTAGGTTGGTGACCTGCGAGAAAAATCCCCATGGCAAAATGCCACACAGCAAGTACAACGCGTACACGTTGAGTCCGGATGGTTTTCCAATTGGTGCTGTCGCACCAAACACGACACCAAACACAAAGGTGTAAATCAACATGTTTGATAATGGGTTCAGCAATGACCATGCCCAGCCAAGAAAGGAACGGCGGTACTTCGAACGCAACTCTCGGAGCGTGAGGTTCCACAGCAAACTGCGGGATTCAAGGAGTTCTGTAAATGCTTGCACGACGATGAAAACCTTACCAATACTCAGTTGTGGGCGAGGGGGGACTTGAACCCCCACGTCCTTGCGAACACTGGCACCTGAAGCCAGCGCGTCTGCCATTTCGCCACTCGCCCGAATGGATGGTTTACCTTACCAACGCTCCATCACCGCACCAACGGGTGCAAATATGTGCGCGTGTAGTATTTGTTTGATGTCACACGCACATGATGCTCATGGCGAAATCGACTCGCTTGCCGACTTACGTGATGCTTCACGCGAACGGCTTCTCACTGAAATTGGCATGCTGCGTCAACAAAACGGCACGAATGAACTTGCTGCTGCGAAGCGCGAAGTGCTCGCATCACGCGACGCGGTGTACGGAATGAGCGCAGAATTAGGCGAGCTTCGCGCACGTTTAAAGTCTGATGTCAAAAATGCCCGCCATGCATTAATGCAAACACCGACATGGCGTGTGGGTGCGCTGGTTCTGCGCCCGCTCAAGCTTGCAAAACGACTGCTACGCAAGAAATAAATGCCTCGTTTCAGCATCGTTACGCCTGTTTACAACCCGCCTGCCAAGGCATTAAAGGCGTGCATTAAATCAGTTCGTAAACAGGATTTCTCAGACTGGGAATGGTGCATTGTTAACGACTGCTCAACCCAACCACACGTACGCAAAATTTTGAACAGGCTTGCTGCGCGTGATTCGCGCGTTCGTGTGGCTCATCGCACCACGAATGGTGGAATTGTTGCTGCTTCGCAAGATGGCCTTGATATGGCAACAGGAGAATTTGTAGCGCTGTTGGACCATGACGATGTGATCGTAAAGCGGGCACTAAAGCGTGTTAACGAAGAACTAAAAAGCGACGACACCATTGACTATCTCTACACCGACGAGGACAAAATTGATGCAAAGGGGCGTCACTACGATGTTTTTCGTAAACCGGACTTCGACCCGGTCCGCTTGCGTGGTCAGAACTATTGCTGTCATTTTTCTGTATTTCGCAACACCCTCTTAGACAAAATTGGAGGGTTTCGCGAAGGCTTTGATGGATCGCAGGACTATGACTTAATTTTGCGAGCGACGGAGCATGCGCGAACCGTTGCCCATATTCGAAGCATTCTCTACCACTGGCGCGTTGTCCCGGGTTCTGCAGCCGGCGATGTACATGCCAAGCCATACGCGTATGACGCTGGGAAAAAAGCCGTAGAGAGTCACTTTGCTCGTCACAAAATTTCGATAAATGTGGAAAAGCTGAACCCAGGTAGCTATCAGCACCGATTCGTTACCACAGACAAATCGCTGTTGCCACATGTAAGCATCGTGATACCAACACGTGGAGACACTTCGCGTTTGTGGGGCGCCGCCACGTGCATGGTGGAAAACACTGTTCATAACCTGTTGAACAAGTCCACATATCCTTCGTTCGACATTGTGATTGTTCGCGACGTGAACCTTGATGGCAGCGTGGTCCATCCATTTACCGTGCAGCATACGAAGGGCGTCCGTTATGTTGATTTTCCTGGCCCATTTAACATCGCTGCTAAATGGAACGCTGGTGTGTTGGCAACACGCGGCGAAATTGTTGTGGTGCTAGATGATGACACCCAAATCGAATCTCCTGACTGGCTTGAACAACTCGTAGGCCAGTACCAATTCCGCGATGTTGGAATAGTTGGTCCGTTGTTGTTGTTGGCCGATGGCCGGATTAATAGTGCGGGGCTTTCTACCTCACCCCGCATTCGCCATATTGGTCATGGTGATTCCAGCACCAAGGCAGGGCACATGGGAGTGATCTCTGTGGCACGAAGCGCAATTGGAGTCAGTGGCGCTTGCATGTCTTTTCGCCGATCACTATTTGACACGGTTGGTGGCTTTTCTGAACACTTTCAATACGACAATGCCGACCTCGACTTCTGCCTTAAGGCGTCGCTTGAAGGATTCCGTTCTGTGTGCACTCCCGAGGCGCGTGTGTATCACTTTGGTGCGCGAACCAGAGCAGAAACAACTTCTCCCGCTGATGAAAAACGGTTCATAAATCGTTGGGGCCGTTTTATTAACGCAGACCCATATGCAGGTAAAAGCGCCTAGAATATAAGCGTGTTTGCGATCGCCCGTCGGCGCGGAATTCGACCTATCACTATTGGCCGCCAATTGGTTGCGACCATGGACGACATTGCACTGAGCAACAACGGCCAGGTGCCTTCGACCTACAAAATTCTGGTGAGTCCAAGCAATCTTGAATTGCTGAATCCAACACTAAAGCCACTCGCTCACGAACTTCGCCAAGCAGTTGCTCATCACGCAACATACGAGGGCTACTCACTCGCCGGTGAAGCAGTCATTGCTTTCGAGCACGATGAAAATCTAGGGCCACTTGAATGTGTTATCCGACCGTCGAAAGTTTCTTCCGTTCGTTCTGCGCCAGTTGAATCACCTAAGCCTGAAACTACAGCGCGTGAAATTCATGCATTGGTGTTAGACGACGGAACTCGTTTTGAATTAGCTAATGACAAATACTCAATTGGCCGCCAAACCACATGCGACATTGTGATTGCTGATCACAATGTGAGCCGTGTTCATGCTGAACTTAAGGTTGTACAAGGTTCATGGCGCATTGATGACCGTGGAAGCACAAACGGCACTCGCGTAAATGGATCGATGATCGTCGAACCCACCCCGCTTACATCGGGTGATGTCATTGCCTTTGGCGCAGTGAACATTCATTTCGAGTGACTAATCACCTACCAACTGGCGTAACCGCATGATGTTGCTCAAGCATGGCGTTGCAACCGATACGGGCAATGTTCGCCCGCAGAATGAAGACGCCTACGTGGCTTCTGAACACCTCTTTGCTGTTGCCGACGGCATGGGTGGACATAACGCAGGAGAAGTTGCATCGGCCCTTGCCACCACACTGCTTCTTGAGCGAGCGGTTGGTCAATCGCTGACTCCGGAATGGTTTGTTGAAGCAATTACGGCGATTAATCGCACCATTCACGAATCGGCAGCAGAGAGCACCGAGCGTCGCGGCATGGGCACCACTATTTGTGCACTGGCGTTGGTGCAACAACCAGGTGAAGCCTTGGAATCACCGCAGGTTGCTCTGGCAAATGTTGGCGATTCACGAATCTATTTATGGCGCGCAGGTACCTTTCGTCAACTGAGCGTTGACCATTCATACGTGCAGGAGTTGGTGACCGAGGGTCTGATCACTGAAGAAGAAGCGCGGGTTCACCCGCGCCGCAACATAGTGACTCGCGCGCTCGGCATTGACGACAGGGTTGCTGTTGACTCGTGGTTGCTTCCAGTTTTCTCGGGTGATCGATTCATTTTGTGCAGCGATGGACTGGTCGATGAAGTGCCGACAGCCGACATTGCTGCGCTCGCTGCACAACAACGAGAGCCACAAATTGTTGCTGACTCACTCGTTGCACTAGCAAAACGCAATGGCGGCAGAGACAACATCACGGTGGTCGTGGTTGATGCGGTTGGCGATGTAGTCGACAATGCGCCACAATCGTTTATTGGCGAACCTGTATTAGAAACACACTTGACGCGATCGACTAAAAAATGGGTGATCGGTATTGGAGTGGCTCTCGTCCTCCTTGTTTCATTAGTGATGACAGGACGTAACGCACGATCGGGTTACTTTCTCACGTTCGAAAGTTCCTCACAGAGTTCGTCTGTGTGCATTGATCATGGCTCAAGCAGTCGAGTGTTGTGGTTTATGCCAACCCGCGAACTGTGTTCCGACCTCGTGCGCAGCGACCTCATTCCTGCATTACAACGCCAGGTTGACAATCATTCGCGGTTCACAACAATCGTTGATGCTCAGCGTTACATCGCTGCCTTAAAAGAAGTGTCGGCGCTGAATGACTAATGAAAACATTCCGTTAGTCAACGACCGATACCGCGTTGAACGCAGCATCGGTCGAGGCGGCATGGCCGAGGTATTCCTTGCTCACGACATACTTCTCGATCGCCCGGTTGCCCTCAAGGTGTTATTCCCCGAGTACGCCATTGACCCCAATTTTGTTGAGCGATTCCGCCGTGAAGCCCAATCGGCTGCTGCACTCACCCACCCAAATATTGTCGCCGTATATGACTGGGGAAAGGTCAACGCCACCTATTTCATAGCCATGGAATATGTCGAAGGGAAAACCCTTGCGACATTGTTGAAGGAACGCGGACCACTTTCGCCAACACACGCATGTGATGTCATTTCGGAAGTTGCCGCAGCGCTCAGTTTTGCTCACGAAAACGGGGTGATTCACCGCGACATCAAGCCAGGCAATATTTTGATTGGCCTTAGTGGTCAAGTAAAAGTTGCAGACTTCGGAATTGCGCGGGCACTCGGAGCAAACATTGACGAAGCGCTGACCGAAATTGGATCGGTAATGGGAACTGCAACCTATTTGTCTCCCGAACAAGCACAAGGCGCACAACCCGACCCGCGCAGCGACATTTATTCACTTGGTGTCATGATGTACGAATTGGTTGCAGG
>CANIHL010000033.1 GCA_947467375.1 Acidimicrobiaceae bacterium
CTTCTCGTCGTAAGTGAACGTTCCCTCAGCGGTGTAAGCAGATTTAAAGATGTCGTGATCGGGCTGTTGTCTTACGAGATTGGCGTGTGCTTGTTCGCCGAGGTCTTTAAAGCGTCCACGTGCCGTGACTCGATAAATACCTTCAATCGCCATTAGATGCAGTGTAAGTCACACGTTCCAAAAGATATGCAAGTCGTTAATTGGATGTTCGCTTACGTCAGTGCCTTTGCCAATTCGATGTACAGCGGAATTCCAACAATCAAGTTGAATGGAAACGTAATGCCAAGTGATGCCGTCACATAAATGCCAGGACTTGCATCGGGAAGCGCAATTCGAATTGCGGCTGGTGCAGCAATGTACGAAGCACTCGCTGCAAGCGTTGCCATTACCGCCACGCCACCAACAGACATTCCGGCTGCAGAACCGAGCACCGCTCCCACTGATCCGTTGATCAATGGAACAACAATGCCCAATATCGCAACTCGGGTTCCAGCACCTTTGAAGTCGCGCAGACGATTGGCAGCAATTGCTCCAAGTTCAACGAGGAACAAAGTCAATGCGCCAGAGAACAGGCCAACAAACAATGGGTCGGTTGGTGCGAGACGGTCGGGCCCAACGATTAAGCCGATTAGGAGACCGGCAACGAGGAAGGCGATGCTCTTGCCACGAACGACCTCAGACAAGCCAGATTTCCAATCGGTTCCTGCCGAGAATTTGTGGGCGAGAAGCAGCGCGACAACTATGCCAACAATTTCAAGAACTGCAAGTAGTCCAGAGACGTATCCCTCATAGCTAATGCCATGTGAGTCCAAGGTTGATATCAACACGGTGAACGTCACCGCAGAGACTGAGCCGTAATGGGCTGCCAGCGCAGCAGCATTTGTGATGTCGAGTTTTGCGGTTTTTCTGAACAACGAAAAAGAGATGAGTGGGGTGATAACGCCAATGGCGATTGCGGCCAAAAGTGGCTGCCAGAGTTCTGCTGGTGAGGATTCCGAAAGTGCTTTTCCACCTTTGATTCCAATTGCAAGAAGCAGAAAAGTAGAAAGTATTGGATACAGCGCGTCTGGGATTCGAAGATCGAATCGCAAGAGTGTTGCAATGAGAGCAACGACAAAGGCAATAACTGGCGCAGTCAGAATGTTGTCGACGAGAATGCTGGAAAAGATCATGAACGTTTTGCTTTCTTGAGGAGAGGGGCAACAATCGCGTGAATGTTGTGCTCGGCTTCAAGTGGGTGGCGAAGAGGTTTGTCAAGATCAACTGAATAGACATTGTTTCGCCCAACTTTGGTAACTGAGATGTAGCCGGCATCAATCAGTTCGTGAACAATGCGATGCACGGTTCGTTCGCGGACGCCTACGAGTTCAGCGACTTCACTCAGGCGCACATCTGGGTTCTTTGCAACACACACCAGCACGTGGGCGTGGTTGGAAAGGAATGTCCAGCTTGGGTCAACCTTTGTGGGTTGTTTTTTGATGGCCATAGATACATGATATATAAATCATGTATTGCATAGCAACTAATTAGTCCTCAAATTCAGCTATTCGCGCTTTGGCCATTGACGCGAGAAGGCTGGCGTCAACTTTCCAGTCCAGTGGCACCTGGAAGGTCTTTTTGTTTACTTCAAATGGAGCAAGCTTCTTGGCGTGTAGCGAAAGAACATCTCCGCTAAATGGGTTGAGCGTGAGGTGATTCTTCGACACGGAAACGCCAAGTATGTAGTCCTTGCCTTTGCGCAGCATGGGTTGATTCCACGCCATTACTAATTCCAAGTCTTTATGTTTTGCCGTCACCGCAGCAAAGATGGCTTTAATGGATTTTGCTGTCTTGGGGTCTAATCCCTTGAAGTAGGTGGCGGGAGTATCAAACTTCTTTGATGTGGTTGATCCTCGGACATACATAACCAATGCATTTGCATGGGCCTGGCTGAATCCGTGCTCTTCCTTGAGATATGCGATCTGTTCGGGATATTTCGTAGTTTCGAGTTCTTTAAGCCGATTGATCCAATAATTGATCTTTTCACCGTGTTTCTTCTCGATTGCGGGAAAAAACTTGCTTCGATCACCATCGACTGATGCCATCTCAAAAGTGTAGTGAGTGCAATATTTTGGGTGAGGAAGGCTCTATAAAACTAAACCAATCACGGTCCGTGTACATTTTTGCCATGGCGTTAGGGAAATTTCTTGCTGCAGTAATTGATTGCAAAGACCCACTGGCACTCAGTTCGTTTTGGCAGCAACTCATTGGAGGCGAAGTAGATCCTCGTACTCAATCGACTGAGTGGGTGGCTCTTGCAGGAGTTCCTGGACTTGGGTATTTGGGTTTTCAGAAGGTTCCTGAATCTAAGGCAGTTAAGAATCGTGTTCACCTTGATGTCGACGTTGAGTCCATTGAAGACGCCTTGAATGAGGCAGTTGCGTTAGGGGCTGAAAAGCTCGCAGGTGTTGTTGAGGAACAGACGAATTATTTTCAAGTGATGCTTGATCCAGAAGGGAATGAGTTTTGCTTCATACTCAGAAAGAACAAATGATGAAATCGGCGTTGGTGGTAATTGATGTTCAGCGCGATGTGGTTGCTAACGCCTTTCGACGTAATGAAGTAGTGGCGAATATTGAGCACTTGGTTGAAAGTGCTCGCAAGGCCGAGGTGCCGGTCATTTGGGTGCAGCATTCTGATGATGAACTCGTGAAGGGCAGTGAAGGTTGGGCATATGTAGATGAGTTGCACATCGACGACGACGAGCCTGTTGTCCATAAGCAATTCGGAGACTCGTTTGAAGGCACGAATTTGGACGAGTTACTGCAAGAGCTCGCAATCGAGCAACTAATTGTGTGTGGTGCACAAACAGATGCCTGCATTCGATCAACGCTGCATGGCGCTATTGCCCGTGGCTTCAACGCAACGTTGGTTTCAGATGCACACACAACCGATGACTGCACTTGGGCAACGCCACCGCTGAGTGCAGAGCAAGTCATTGCTCACACGAACTTTTACTGGAATTGGCATCGAACACCGCGAGCGGTAGGCGGAACGAGTCTCACCGCAGAAGTGGTGTTTGTTAGCTGAGATCTGCGATGACGATTTTCGTCATCTGCATCATTGCTTCCCATGCCTTTTTTGCTTTGGCTTGGTCGCTACTACCGAGGAATTCGCCAAGTTGAGTGGCAATGACCTGCCAGCTCACACCAAACCGGTCTTTGCACCAACCACATTGACTTTCTGCACCACCGTCAGCAATGAGCGCATTCCAAATGCGGTCAATTTCCTCTTGTGTTTCGCATGCAACTTGGAACGAGACTGCTTCCGAGTGCGGGAATTGTGGGCTGGCATTAAGGGCGGCAAATTCGCGACCAAAAATTTCGAATTCAACTACGAGGACTGAACCTTCTGGCTTCGGTGCACCAGCTTGGTAGTACGAAATATTTTTGACTTTGCTGTTGGGAAATAGCGACGTATAGAACTCTGCCGCTTCAAGTGCTTCGTTATCAAACCAAAGATATGTAGTAACGCCGTGAATTGTCATGCAGGGATTGTATGTGAGTTATTCTCTGTATGTGGAGAGCGAAAAACAGCAATGCGCATCGTGCAGTTCTCCGTATGCAACGGAGTGGAAAACTTCTGACGGAGCAGTTTGGCTGTGTCGCGAATGCGCGAACTTGAATGGACTCGGCTGCCCGTAATTAGGCGAGTACTTTGCGAAGTCCGCGTGTAGCGGTATCGCCAATTTTGTTAAATACTTTTCCTAACAGCAAATTCATTGGTGCAATGATCCAGTTCGCGGTCAACGTTGCGTCGTAAATTACTTCGCACCCAGTGTCGGTCTTATTGACTGTTACTCGATCAATTGACGTAAAGAGAGTGTTAACACCGCGCACCAAAATGTTTGAGAACTCGTCGTATTCGGTGGTGGTGTAGCGCAATGTGGAAGTGGACTTTCCAAAACCTTTTACTGTCACGTCAAAAATGGTTCCAAGGCCTGCACCCTTGCCTTCAACTTGCACAACCTTTACAACACCCTTGTCCCACTTGGCAAAGTTGTGAAGGTCTGCCATGTAGGCAAACGCTTCTTGTTGGGTGAGCGAACTTGGAATAGTTGTTACGTATCTGGCCATGAGTTCACCGTACAACAGTGCATATCGCGATGCCCATGCGTAGTGTTCGGCTTGTGTCACATGTGGTTTGCCCCAATCCCGTAAAGCATCCGGTGATGAAGCAGCAATGGCGAGACCTTGCTTACATTCATTGGCGCTATGACCCAAAAGAGGTGCAGGCGCTTCTTCCCGATGGGATTGAAGTCGACACTTTTGAAGGAAGTGCTTGGGTGGGATTAATTCCATTTTCAATGCGCAATATTTCGTTTCCGTTTATTCCACCAGTTCCGTATTTTGGGTCGTTCCCTGAGGTGAATGTGCGAACGTATGTGAAGCGAAACGGGGTTCCCGGCGTGTGGTTCTTTTCCCTCGATGTGAACCGGCTGATTCCTGCATTTTTTGCACGCGCAACATATTTCATTCCGTATTGCTGGGGTAAGGCTTCGCATAAAAAGACTGAAACAAAACTCTTGACTTCGGTAACTCGACGTTGGCCATCTAGGTCTTCGTCACGTATTGAATTGTCAATTGGCGAAAGAATTGAATCACCAAGTGAGTTGGCGCACTTTCTTTCTGCTCGTTGGGGTTTGTATTCAAAGGGCTTTTATGGCCGGCTTCGATATGCGCCGGTTGATCATGAACAGTGGGAGTTGTATTCGGCAAGCATTGACACGCTCAACGACAACTTGGTAACCGCTGCAGGGCTGTCGGCTCCAGCTGGTGAAGCGCACGTAATGTGTTCGCCCGGTGTGTCGGTGCGAATTGGTAAACCGCGACGAGCGTGACGGTTACTGCAAGTTTTTTGGTTTAGATCGCTTAGACACGCCAAGGGAAACGATGGTCGCAGGCACGAAGAAAGCCCGACCATGGAATGAAACATCGTCCCAGTGCTTTGTGGTGACGGGTGCGTGCCACGCGCGAATGCGATACACAAGGAAGAGCAGCACTGTTGCGTGGAACGCAATGATTGACCACGCGTAGCCGTTTGATCCGAGAATGTCGAGGAATGGTGCTGCAGCGAGTGGGCCGATCATTGCGCCAAGGCCGTACAACGTGACTAACTGCGAAGCGGCAGCGCCCATTTGTTCGGGCGATACCCAGTCGTTTGTGTATGCGCCTGCAACTGCGTAAAGCGGGAAGCTGAAGCCTCCGATAATGAAGAGCAGAACGATGGTCCAGTTGCTGCTTGCAGGTTGATACAACATGGCAACACCCATGACAATTGCGCCGAGTGTGATGAGCAAGCCAATAACTCGGCGATCAATATCGTCGGATGCTGAAGAGATTGGCCAGGTAAGTGCCATTCCACCCAACTGAACTGCGGCAACGAGTACACCGATTCGGCCAACGCTGAGTCCTTCGCGAGTTGCATAGATAACAGCCATTCCGAGCATGCCGCCGTGTGCAAGACCGACGAGCAAAATGGTGCCAACTCCGGTTGGAACTACGCGAGCAAGTTCGCGAAGGGTGATGTGCTCATGGTTATCAACATTTGGAGTTGCAGCTTGTTCCGACATTGCGACCGGAATAACGGCAAGCGAGGCGATCATTGCTGCAAATGCGAACCCGGTGAGGTTTCGTGCATCGAAGTTGAACACCAACAGCTGGCCTGCGCCGTATGCACCTACGGTCACCACGTTGTACACAGCAAGTAGTCGGCCTCGGAATGTGTTTGCGGCCAGACCATTCAGCCACGACTCGGCGACAACATATAAACCGGCGTAACAAAATCCTGTGCTGCTGCGCATGATGATCCACACAATTGGTGAATCGAATACTCCACTGACGAGTACTGATGCGCTGAGTAACGATGCAAGCGCTGCGTACACGCGAATGTGACCTACTAGTGCAAGTGCGCGAAGCGTGTACCACGACCCGAGCAAAAACCCGGCGTAATACGCAGTAGTGATGCCACCGCTCACCAGGGTGGGGAGGTGTTTGAGTTCTGCGCGAATACCGACGAGTGTGCTGAATACGCCTGCGGTAACGAGCAGTAATGAAAGCCCAGCAAATAGTCCCCACGTTGCAAGCAGGATGCCTTTGCGCGTTGGGTTCAATTTCGGCAGCAAACGCATGCCATTAGTCAAGCATGGTTGCTCGTGGCGATGGGGCTTATTTATTGCTGAAGAATATTTACTGCTTCACGAACTGGCTTCAGTAGTCGCCGTGAAAATACTGCATATGAAACCATGACGATTGCAGAAATGATGAATGGTCCGCGCAATCCAAAAATGCGAGCAGCGATTCCACCAAACAGTGCGCCAAATGGAACTATTCCCCAAGTAACGGTGCGCGAAACTGCGTTCATGCGGCCCAGCATTCGTGTTGGAGTGATTTGTTGACGAAGGGTGGTGTTTAGAGCGATCCACCAGCCCGACCCAATGCCAAGAATCACATGACTGGTGATCGCCGTTATTGGGTTTGTCGCAATTGCAAGGCCGACGGTTGCAATTGCCCATGCCCAAAGGGAAACTTCAAGTGTTCGAGTAGTGCCTAAACGGTGAGTGATTCTTTCTAAGAAGAATCTGCTTGCAACGGTTCCCGAAGCTGCGCCAACGGATAGCGCAGTGAACGTGGCTTTGTTGCCACCGAGCAGGTCTTCGTTGTACAAAACCAGCAGCGAGTTGGCTGCGAAATAAAAGAAGTTAATGACTGCAAGAATTTCAGTGAGGCGACGCAGCGACAGTGTGTCGCGCGTGTATCTGAGCCCCTCTTTAATGTCGGCAAATATTTTTGTTGTCGGTGGTGCAACAGCGTGTTCATTTGGAACTGTTGCAATAAGTGCTGCTGAGCCTGCAAAGGTTGCTGCATCTGCAAGAAATGGAAGCGACATTGATGCGTTGAACATGACAACGCCTAGTGGTGGGCCTATGAATTGCGCAGCAACTATCTGTCCACTTGAAAAACGCGCGTTTGCTTCAAGTAAGTCTTCTGGTTTCACGATTGCGGGAATAAGACCTTGTGCTGCGTTCACATGCAGCGTTTCGCAACTTCCCAACATGAATGCTGAGGCATACAGCATCCAGATATTTACGGTGTCTGTAAGGATCGCGGCGCCAAGAAGCCCAACAATGACGAGACGAATGAGGTCGGCGCCGATCATCAACTTGCGGCGGTCCATGCGATCGGCAAGAGCGCCCGTAAACAGTGAGAACAAAAGCCAGGGCAGCCGCGAGGCAATGGTTACTCCAGCAATAAGCACCGGGTCGCGAGTGAGGATTGCTGCGAGGAGCGGAAACGCAGTGAGGAACATTCCATCGCCAGCACTCGACACCATGACGGCTAGCCATACCGAGCGGAAACTTCCACCTATAGAACGTCGGATCGCCATAAGTTAGGAAACGGAGATGCGAATGAAATGCGCACCGCGATTTTCGAAAGCTTCTGAAAGTGCAGTTGAAAATGCTTCGATGGTGTTGACATCTATTGCATTCCAGCCGAACCCTCGGGCAATTGCAGATGGGTCGTGTGATGAAACATCTACTCCCATGCGTGGCGCTTGAACATCGTCAAATGACTCGCGAATTTGCCCGTATCCGCGGTTGTCCCACAAAACAACAACTATGTCGACGCCTTCATCGATTGCGGCAGCCATTTCGGCCATAGTGAATAACCAGCCACCATCGCCGACAATTGCAAGCACGGGTTTCGTTGCATCGGCAATTGCTGCACCGATTGCCATTGGTAATGCGCAACCAAGAGTGCCGAACCCAAATGGAGCGAGCCACGAACGTGGTGTGTTGCATGCCATGACGGTGTGTGCCGCGTATGCGAGTTGCGTGGAGTCCAGAGCAACTGTGGTTCCTTCTGGCATCACTTGTTCCATTACGTCAAGCCACGGAAGTAAGTCTTGACGAACTCCTGCACGCGCAGACTTTCGAAGGTTTGCTGCACGCTCGGACCCGCTGTTTGAAGATGCAACGTTGAGCTCCTGAGCAAGTGCTGTGAGCGTGATGCGTGAATCGCCAAGTAATGAAACGTCTGGAATGGCACGGCGTTGCATTTGTTCTACATCAATATCTATACGAATCACTTTGCCTGTCAAATTAAGTGCGCGACCACCGTTGTATAAATCGGCATCAGAAAGCTCTGACCCTGCAACCAACACCACGTCTGACTGTTCGATTTCGTCTTGAACACGTGGGATAACGAGCGCCGAACCCACACATAGTGAATGAGTGGATGAAACAACGCCCTTTGCATTTCCGGTGAGCACAATTGGTGAGTCAATTGCATTTGCGATTTGTACAAGGGCGTCGCCAGCGTTGATTGCGCCGCCACCAGCAATGATCATTGGTCGTTTTGCGCCTGCAAGAAGTTGTGCAGCACGCTGAATGTCTGATGCTTGAGCAACGGGTTTGGCGACGGCGGTAGTAACGCGTGTGAATGGCTCGACAAACTGTTCGAGTACATCGGTGGGAATGGCAATGTGTACCGGACGCGGACGGCTTGATGTAAAAACATTCCACGCGCGCTCAATAAGTGCTGGAAGTTTCGTTGGGTCGGTAACGGTTTCGCTGAATGCTGTCACCGTGCGAACAACTGCTGATTGATCATCGAGGTCATGCAGCGGGCCAAACTTTTTGCCAAGTGCGTCAGTTGGTGTGGTGCTGGCAAGAACAAGCATTGGGCGAGAGTCGTGATACGCCTGAGCAATTGGTGTAATTGCGTTGGTCAGACCTGGTCCAGAGATGAGCGCACACACTCCCGGTTTGCCCGTTGCGATTGACCAGCCATCGGCCATGAAGCCGGCACCTTGTTCGTGGCGCGGCGCAACTACGCGAATTCCCGAAAGATGAAGACCGCGGAACAGTTCGATGTTGTGGACTCCGGGTATTCCAAACACGGTGTCCACGCCGTATTCGCGAACAAGCAGATCAATAATTGCCTCGCCTACGCGCAATTTTTCAGACGAAGCCACGGGGCAAATCTAGCCGAGCGCCTCAATCGCGAAGTCGTGCTACCAGTGACTCTTTGGCTGCTGACCATTCATCGTGGAGCAACGAATAGTAAGCCGAATCTCGGTAACCATCATTTGCGCCATCAGATGAATACATGTTGTGGCGAAGGATTCCTTCAAACTTCGCACCAACGCGTTCGATGTTTGCTCGTGAAGCGGCATTTCGCGCGTCGGTTTTAAAGAACAGTCTGTCTACATCAAGTTGCTCAAACGCATACGACATCATCAGCAACTTTGCTTCGGTATTCACAAATGTTCGTTGTGCAGAGGCACCCAACCATGTTGAGCCGATCTCGATTGCGTTCGGTCGCACTGAGTCGGAGGGTTTGCCATCGGGAGATGACCAGTATTCAGCAGACATGAACCGAGTTGAACCAACAACGGTGTCGGTGTCGGTGCGAATGGTTGCAAAGGGGAGAGCTGTGCCGGCAGCGTGTGCGTTCAATGCGCTTTCGATATAGCGCGCAACATCTGCTTCAGTTGGTTCAGGCACCCATGTGTAGCGAAACGACTCACGCGATTCTGTTGCGGCTGTCCGTAAACCTTCAGCATGCGTGAGTGAAAGTGGTTCGAGTCGAACCCTGTTTCCGCGAAGCGTTACTTGCGTTAGCGGCAGTGGCATGAACTACTTCAGGGCTGCTTCAAATGCTTTTGCGCCGTCAACTAAAGCTTTGCGCTCTGCGTCGTTCAGTACTGCATATGCAGGAATGCACAAAGCGTCGGTGAGGTTTTCTGCCTGCACCATAAGTGCACGAACTTGATCGTCGACATGTGGAGTGTCGTCTTCGCCCCAACCAAAATTTTTCATATCATTTGGGCGCTTTACATAGTGAGCTTGCTTAGAGGTAAGACCAACTGCGCGAATTGCAATGAGGTGCGCTGAACCGCGGAATTCTCGAAGTGATACAGCTAGTTGCATTGCGCGCGCCGGTGTGTCTTCAGCAAGCGGCATTGACTTGTATGCAGCAAATAATGCAAGGCCATCTGTGTCTGCGGCGTTAAACACTTTTTCCATTGCATCAGTGAATTCGTTGAGGCCTGGCATATTGGTGAGTTTCTCTCGGCCCAAGTGTGCTGCAACTTCGTAATGGGCATCACCGATAACGCGTGCCGGGTGCTTTGCGGTTGCGAGGCTCCAGGCTGCATTAATGATGACTGGGTTGAAGTAGCCAAAAGCTGCCGCAACAACGCTGCCTTCACAGTCGCCCATACTTCCGCCGCGGCCCGCTACATAGAACTCCATTCCCTTCAGCCCCATTGACTTGCCAACTTCAATGGCATGTGGAGCGAAGTAGAACTTCCATGAATTGTCGTTGATAATTGGGCAGACGGTTTTAACAAGCTCTTCATTAGTCATATGCGCAGGTTAGTTGGTTAGCGTTGCGCTCATGTCAGCGCAGATCATGTTCCCTGAAAACCCAGAATTTCCATTAATTCATACACGTCGTTACGAGGTTCGTGCATTCCGAATGGCCGAAGACCGCCTGATGATTCGCGGGGTAGTGGTGGATGAAAAACCGGCTGGCCTGTATTTGAAGGGTGACGAGCAGCCACTGTGGTTGCATCACATGATTGTGGATCTTGAAATTGTGTATCCAACGTTCTTGATTGAAAATGCATCGGCAACGTTTCATGAGCATCCGCACCTTGAGTGCACGCACATTACCGACCACTACAAAAAGCTTGAGGGAATGTCGATCGCGCGTGGGTTCAATGCGAAAGTGAAAGAACTGTTTGCAGGAGCACGTGGGTGCACACACATCACGGCGTTGCTGTCTGCAATGGCGCCGGTTGCAATTCAGGCAGGTTGGTCAATGCGGGTTGCTGCTTCCAGTTCGGGGGAATCAAACGCCGTTGAAGAAGGCAACTTTGAAGAGCAACGACGCAGGCAATTCGCCGGCACGATCAACACCTGCCACATGTGGGATGAAAACGGTGCTCTGGCTGCAAAGGTGAAACAAGGAAACTTCGTTGAGGTTCCACTGTCAGTGAAGAAACGTTTGACAGAACTTGGCCGCGGCGAAGAAGAGTGGTTGAACCTCAAGTAGCTATTTGCTTGCAGAATGCATCTTTAACTTGGTGATTTGTGAAATTGCAGTGAAGTCAGCATCTTGATGCAATAGCGGAGTGTTTGTACGAATTGCGATAGCAGCAATGAGGCAATCAATTTGGGTTCGCACTGTGATGCCAACTTGTCTGCACGCTCGATAAATGGATGCTGCATTCTGGTAATCAATGGGTTTTGTTTCAATCACGGTTGCTCGCGATAACAGCTTCTTGAGGCTTTGAGCGTTTGCGTCATCGCGTGCACCGGAGAGTATTTCCATAGTGACCGCGTCGCAAATATGATGGCGACGAGTCAGCACATTTCGCATTTCTATGTTCGTATCCGAACCTGTTTTGCGTAGGTATTCGATCCAAGCGGAAGTATCAACTAAAGGCATGGAAAACGGACCGCACGTATTTCAGCAAGATCACCGATCCACCCGGTGCCCTCCATGGCTAAGGCTTCCTCCAGTGTCATTGGTTCATCGACCAATTGATTGAGAGCGAAGTTGACCGCATCCTTCATTGTGGCTAGCTGGTACCGCTTCATTACCTTTCGGCACGCAACTTCATCAATATCAATGTTTGTTCTCGCCATGGACATACCATACACCTCCTATACACATCACTGGAACGATTAATTCACATCTATGTGTGAAGTGAAATATGTAATGAGGACGTTTATTTCCATACAAAAAGGGCGACCCGTGTGGGCCGCCCTTTTCGAATTGCTGTGCGGCTAAGCCGTGAGAGTATTTACTTGAAAAAGATTGCTAAGGATTCTTTGACTACTGGTCCCATATTCAGGGTTTCTGCAGTGCTTGAAGCAATTGATGCAAAGATAAACAAGGCGCCACCGGCCATGGAGATGTTCTTCATAAAGCCGATCATTTCTGGCTGCTTTGCTTCGCCCTGTGCGTTCCAGAAATCGTGCATCTTCACTGCCATTGCAACGAGCAATACTGCCAATACGACGGCGCCGAGGTCTGCATAGACACCGAGGATGATGGAAAGACCACCGAGGATCATGAGCACACCTGAAAGAAGGTTTGCCAACTTTGGAGCTGGAACTTTCTTGTAGGCGGCGTATCCGGCCATTGCCTCTGCCTTCGCGAGGTGATTAAAACCGCTCATTACGAACATGAAGGCAAACAGAATTCTGCCTACGAGCATTACTGCATTCATTGATTTTCTCCTTGTAGATGAAACGCCCCCAGGTCGGAGATCGTTGCGATAGCAACTATAGGGCAAAAGTAGTTGCGAGCGCAACTATTACGGTAAGGTGACATTGTGGCAAACGCGAAGTGGCTAAACGAAGCCGAAATGAAGGCTTGGCGCGGATTCGTTACCACGGCTGCAGAGCTGCACCGGGTGATCGAATCTGACCTTGACCAATTTGGTATTGACACAGGTGACTATCAATTGTTGGCGATGCTGTCAGAAGCCCCCGAGCATCGCATGCAATTGTGCGAGTTGGCAGAAATACTGCGTCTTTCTCGAAGTGGACTTACACGCCGTATGGAAGGCGTCGTGAAAGCGAAGTTCGTTGAACGCGTTTCTGATGAATCGGATCGTCGAACGGCTTACGCACACTTGACAGATAAGGGTTATACATTTCTTAAGAAGATTGCACCCGCACATGTGAAGAGTGTGCGAAACCGACTAATTGATCATTTGAGCGAGAATGAAATCAAGGCCTTTGGAACGGCGTTCAGCAAAATTAGAAAGAGCCTGAGCACTCCTGATTGAAGTTGCGGTGCTGATAGTTTCAGTGCATGGACATTCGTAAAATTGTTACAACATGTGAAGATATTCAGGCCGAACTTGGCGAACCTACGGGTCGCATTGTTCGCAAAGCAGTTGCGAGCGCAGTAATTGATAATCCGCTTGTGGGAAAGCGTCATAACGACCTCATCATTTTGGAAGCAATGGGCGCCGAAATTTCTGGCTTGCTCGCAGAGCGTGCGCTTGCGGCACTTGGTGTTGATGCAAGTGAAGTAACTGCTTATGGCAAAGGCGCAATTGTTGGAACCGCTGGCGAAATTGAACATGCCGCGGCGCTGATTCACCCACGTTTTGGTGCGCCAGTGCGCAAAGTGGTCATTAAGGGCGACGACATCATTCCTTCAACGAAGAAGGTTGCCGGTCCTGGAGCTTCGCTCACGATTCCAATTACCAATAAAGACGACATCTGGTCGTTCAATGAAATGGACTCGATTGAAGTGTGCATCGGAGATGCACCGATGGCGCATGAAATTGTGGTCAGCGTTGCTTTGGCAGTTGGCGGTCGTCCATTCGCTCGCACTAAGAAGCCATCATGAGTTTCAAAGCGATCATCCTGCTCACTCGTGCAGAGGGTGCAACTCACGAGCAATTTGCCAATTGGTGGTTGAAGCAGCACGCACCGCTTGCAAAGCAATTGCCAAACCTGCGCAAGGGTGTTTTCAACTTGGTAGAAAACCCAGCAGAAGGCGACCCAGATGGCGTGTCTGAACTGTGGTTCGATACCCAAGCAGATTTCGAAGCCGCCTATGCAAGTGAAATTGGCAAGTCGGTCGTTGCCGATTCGTTGTCAAACGTTTCCGGACGTCGTCGCATGTTCGTGGTTGAAAACACCATTCACTCGTAAGCCAATATGAATCGCCTTGGCCTCGTCACCTTTGTGGCGCGTGAATATGACGAAGCAATTGGATTTTTTGTTGGCAAGCTGGGTTTCACGCTCGTTGAAGACACCGACATGGGTGGTGGTAAACGTTGGGTAGTGGTTTCTGCTGGAGAAGGCGCATCGTTGCTGATTGCGCGTGCCGAAGGTGACAAACAAGTAGCCAGCGTGGGCAATCAAACTGGTGGGCGAGTGGGATTCTTTTTGCAGACTGACAACTTTGATCGTGATTTTGCTGAGTGGACTGCTCGTGGAGTGAAGTTCCATGAACAACCACGTCGCGAGGTGTACGGAACAGTTGCTGTTTTTGAAGATGTGTATGGCAACACGTGGGACCTCATTCAGCCAGCATGACAACTAAAACGCCACTGTTTGAGCGGTTAACGCCGTGGATATTTGTGGCGCTATGGAGCACTGGTTTTGTTGTTGCTCGTTACAGCACGCGTAATGCTGGGCCACTTTCATTTCTTACGGTGCGCATGTTGTGTGCAGCAGTGCTGTTGTATGTGATTGCCAAAGTTGTGAAGGCTCCAAAACTCGCACGGGGTTCGTGGTCCACTTCGGCGATAGTCGGAACGTGCATGCACGCCATTTATTTGGGTGGCGTGTTCTATGCAATTAAGAAGGGACTTCCATCTGGCTTAAGCGCGTTGATCGCGGGTCTTCACCCTGTTGTTACTTCTGTTGCCGGCCGAATAATTCTGAAAGAGAAACTGCGACGCAGCCAATGGGCTGGAGTACTGCTCGGAATTTCTGGTGTGCTTGTAGTTGTCGTGGACAAAGTACGTGACGGACTTGGTGACGTAACTAAGCCTGCATTAATTGCAATGGTCATTTCTGTAATTGGTATGTCGACAGGAACGTTGGTGCAACGTGCACGCGGAAAAGACATGCCACTCGTTACTGGAACTGCAGCACAATATGTTTCTGCTGGCGCAGTGTTGCTCGTTGCATCAAGCCTGTTCGAGAAATGGGAGTTTCACTTGAATGGTGAACTGCTACTTGCGTTGTTGTGGTCGGTGTTGGTGCTGTCGCTTTCAGCAGTGATGTTGATGATGTTGCTTATCTCGCGGCATTCGGCGGCACGCGTGAGCAGCTTGTTCTTCCTTACGCCGGCGCTGAGTGCAATTGAAAGTGCCATCTTGTTTGGAGAGCGGCTCGGCCTGCTGGCGTTGGTGGCATTAGTGGTAGCGCTGACCGGGGTGTGGCTGACCATGCGAAACCCCGTGGTTGCGCCATCTCCTGAGTCGCTCTTGGCCGACTAGATCCCCAAGGCTTCGAGTCAAAGCCTTGTATTTTGGGGCTCTCGACTTTATGTAATGTAAAGAGCGTCATATATCAGATGTGTATTACTGGGGGATAAGCGATGGCACTAGCAGAACGTTTAGAGCGACTCGGAACCGAGACCGCATTTGCTGTTTCACTTGCTGCGGCCGAATGGGGTGCAAAGGGAAATCGCATTTTTCCATTCCACCTTGGTGACTTAAACATCACGACTCCACAAAACGTTGTTGATGCAATGAACAGAGCTATCAAAGATGGCAAGACGGGTTATTGCCCAGCTGCAGGAATTCCACAGTTGCGTGAAGCGCTTGCAGAAGATGTCGGTAGTCGCCGCGGATTGAATTTCGCACCAGCCAATGTTGTTGTGCAACCAGGTGGCAAGCCAGTAATTACGAAGTTCATTCAAACGGTGATGAACCCAGGCGAAGAAGTGTTGTATCCAAACCCTGGGTATCCAATTTATGAAAGCCAGATCGAATACTTCGGTGGTGTTGCCAAGTCGTATCGCTACATTCCGTCATCAACCGGATTCAATATTGATCTTGATCACCTGAAGTCGCAGATCACTTCAAAGACCAAAGCAATCATCTATAACGACTTGCAGAACCC
>CANIHL010000034.1 GCA_947467375.1 Acidimicrobiaceae bacterium
ACAAGTGGCTTACCAAATTCGCGACAAACTGCTGCTTTCATAACGGTTGATTCCTTCTTCTCGTGGGGTTTTCGTAAAAACTACTACTTGGCGTAGTCGGGGCACTCGTTATCGAGGATGTGCATTAGTGCTTCAAAGTGCAGCACCGCAACCCCTGGGTATTCGCGAGTTTGCTTGGCAACAAGCGCCGCGGTTGCGTCGTCAACCAACTGCAGTGGTCGTCCCGTGGACAGCGCGAGCACCTGAAGCTGCGCTGCTTTTTCAAGGTAATACAGCGAGTCAAAAGCCTGCGCCACGCTCTCACCCACCACCATGACTCCGTGATTGCCCATGAACAGCACGTCTTTGCCATCAACCAACAATGAGGCAATTCGCTCACCTTCAGATGGGTCTAACGCCATGCCTGCATAGTGGCGGTCGTAGGCAATACGTCCATGGAACGCACTCGCGTTTTGGTCGAGCATGAGAAATTCAAAATCCTTCAGGCACGCAAGTGCAGTGGTGTATGGCATGTGCGTGTGCAACACGCACTTCGCATGTGCAACATTGCGATGCAGATACGAGTGCAACACCCACGCAGTTGGATCTACTCCGTGCTGAATCGGATCACCCTTCATCGCCGTATCAACTATGACAAGACCGCTGGCGGTCACTTGAGAAAAATGCGTGCCTGCTCGATTAACTACGAACTGCTGACCATCATCGGAAACAGCCATGCTGAAGTGGTTAGCAACGGCTTCGTGAAAGTTGAATCGCGCCGCCCAGCGAAATGCAGCAGCCAGCTCTTTGCGCACTTGCTGTTCTCGTGACATCGCTTCCCCCTAGCGCTGACTGAACTCGGTGTTATTCGAGTTCGGCTGGGAAGCCGGGTGCACGCAAGTCGGTTCCTGTTGCATCTTCAAGCAACTTCACCACTTGCGATGACCATGCTTCTCCGCCGTAAGCCTCTTTCGCGCGAATAAATGTTTGGTACGTGTGGCCAGCAAGGTCTAGTGGCACACCGAATTCGCGTCCGAAGCCCATTGCGAAACCCAAGTCCTTGAGTGCAAGGTCCATGGTGAAGTTGATGTTGTACGAACCGTTCAAAATAACTTGACTCTCGGTCTCGTGAACAAAACTGTTTCCCGAGCTTTCTTTAATTGCTTCAAAAGCAACGCCGAGGTCGAGACCCGCACGCTTTGCAAGCATCAGTGCTTCACCAGCTGCAACCAAGTGAATGAAGGCGAGCATGTTGGTGATCACCTTGATTACTGCCGCACTACCAAGAGGTCCGATGTACAACACTGGGTTGCCCATTGCAGCAAGCGCTGGCTTGTGCGCCTGGAACACTTTGTCTTCGCCACCAACAAGCACGGTGATGTCGCCGTGTGCTGCTTTGTGCACGCCACCAGTTACTGGTGACTCAAGAATTTGCACGCCTTTCGACTTTGCAATTTCGCCCAAGCGCATGGTTTCACTCTGATCATTCGTACTCATGTCCACCCATGTGGCCGGAGTTGCACGACCAGCAAGTGACTCAAGAACTCCGCCAGGTCCAGCAACTACTGCATCAATTGCTCGCGGAGAAGGCAAGCAGGTGAACACGGTGTCAGATGCGTCGCACAGTTCCTTGATAGAGCTCGCCCACTTTGCACCCTTGGCTACGAGTGGTTTGCCAGCCTCTGCGTTGAGGTCGAAGATGGTGACTTCAAAGCCATTACGAACAAGACTGCCCGCAAGAAACTTACCAATGTGACCTAGACCAATAAATCCGCAACGCATATATTCCCCTTTGAATACGAATGAATACCTATGTTTACAACTGAATCCAGGTGGTCTTCAAGTTCGTGTAGCCCTCAATGGAGTGCAACGAACGATCGCGACCTGTACCCGACTGCTTGAATCCACCAAATGGCGTGGTGATTGACGAACGGTCAAACGTGTTGACCCATACAGTGCCCGCGCGCAATTGACGCGCAATCTTGTGCGCCTTGCTTACATCGCGTGTCCACAATGCAGCGCCAAGACCGTATTGCGAATCGTTAGCAATGCGCACTGCTTCTTCGTCGTTGGATACGCGAATTGAACCAAGAACTGGCCCAAAGATTTCTTCCTTTTCAATGCGCATTCCAGGCTTCACGTTTTGGAAGATGGTTGGCGGAATGTAGATGCCGCCCTTCGTTGGCTCTACTGGCTTGCCTCCTGTGTGAATGGTTGCGCCTTCTGCTTGGCCAATGCCGATGTATTCATTAACGCGATCAAACTGTGCGCGGTCAACGATGGTTCCCATTGCAGTGCTTGGGTCATACGTATCGCCAGGCATGATGGTTTCCGAAACTTTGCGAACCTTGTCGAGCAACTCGTCTTCAATGGTTTGATCAACAACCATGCGCGTACCTGCGTGACACGTTTGGCCAGCGTTGTAGAACACACCCCACGCAATTGCCGAAGCTGCGGCATCGATGTCTGGGCAATCGCTCAACACCACGTGTGGAGTCTTGCCACCAAGTTCGAGTGACACAGCCTTTGCATTGCTTTCTGCTGCGTACTTTAAGAAGTACTTACCTACTTCGGTTGAGCCCGTGAATGCCAACTTATTGACGTCCATGTGCTTGCCCAATGTTCCACCACAGCTTGGTCCAAAACCATTCACTACGTTGAACACACCTTCTGGCAAACCTGCGCGCACGGCGAGCTCTGCAAACAACAACGCCGACAGCGGCGACTGCTCTGCTGGCTTCAAGATGATGGAGTTTCCGCCAGCAAGTGCTGCGCCAACTTTCCACGAGCTAATGATGAGTGGGTAGTTCCAAGGAACTACTGCACCAACAACACCCATTGGCTCACGCTCAATCAATGCAATGCTGTCGCGAGGAACCGGAGCAATTTCTCCGTACAACTTGTCAATCGTTTCTGCGTACCACTGAATGTTGTTCGCACACGATGCAACGTCAACATTGAGCGAGTCACTAATTGGCTTTCCGCAGTTCATCGTTTCAAGAAGTGCTAACTCTTCAGCGTTTTCGCGAATGAGCTGTGCCCACTTCAACATCACGTTCTTGCGATCCTGCGGAGCCATCTCGCTCCACACACCGGCTTCGAAGGTTCGCTTGGCAACAGCCACTGCGCGATTGACGTCTTCAACATCGCCTTCGGCGACTTGAGCGATTATTGATCCATCGCGCGGGTTAATGGACTCGAAGGTCTTGCCGCTTGCTGAGTCAACAAACTTTCCATCGATAAACAATTGAGTGCGTGCAACCTTTTGGCCTGCTCGCTTGGTCCAGTCTGCGGTGGTGAGTGCATTTGCCATGGGGAATTTCTCCTTGAGTCTGTTCGTAAAGCGTAAAAACCGTATCAGCAAGAGGTCTGCTTCTAGGCTTCCAGCGTGGAAACGCGCTCGTTTTTAGCAATCGCTTCAGTTGAGCGCACAGGCTCAACGCTCCTGTGCTCCATTCTGCGTGGCACCCATTTGGCTGGTACACCAATTGAATACCTCAATATTCAAACGAAGAACTTCGAGCGAATTCGTAACGAGTGCGGCCAACCAAAAATCAAGCTGTCTCACCAACCGATTGCACTAGTGCGCAAGCTCACGGGTCGCTACCCGTGGCGAGATATCTCGTATTTCAGTTCTGCATCGTGGCATAAATACCTCAGTTCGATTGCTTCGCAGTACACCACTGCAAATGGTGTCTTCGGAGTAAAGATGCACTGGAATCAGTACAAGCGCCACATGCTCGACATGGGTGTTGATGCAAGTTTTTGGAATGTTCCGGTGAAGTGGGTACGCATCACGCGTGAGGACGAGCTTCGACAAGCGATTTCATTTGTGCGAGCCGCACAAACCGACTCGTGGAATAGCAACATGGCAACCAAAGCCGACCCTGTATATGACGCAGATGCAATCACTGCGGCGCTGAGTCGCATCTCAGACGAAAACTCAGACTGGGATGTGTACTTCGCCCAAAACAACATCTCGCCGCTGCACATCACTTACGAGCAACTCACTCGCGACATGGACGCCACCATTAAACGCGTCATGGCTTACATCGATACGCCCATTGACGTGGTTCCCGAACCGCAAACCAAGAAGCAAGGCGACGCGGTAAATAAGGAGTGGGCTGAGCGCTTTCTTGTGCAATACCCAGAGCACGCCAAGCGAACCCGCATGTGGCAGGGCTTACACTAAGAACGTGAGCACCAAGCACGTATCTGACATTTTTGACCCAACACAGTGGGACGAAGTACAGGGTTTTTCGTTTAACGACATCACCTACCACCGGGCCAAAGCACATGGCACAGTTCGTATCGCATTCAACCGACCAGAAATTCGCAATGCGTTTCGCCCTGCAACGGTCGACGAACTCTTTACTGCGCTCGATCATGCTCGTCAGTCAAGTGATGTCGGTTGTGTCCTCCTGACTGGCAACGGACCTTCGCCAAAAGACGGTGGTTGGGCGTTTTGCAGTGGTGGCGATCAGCGCATCCGTGGCAAAGATGGATACAAGTACGCAGACGGCGAAACTGCAAACACCATCGAGCCGGGCCGAACAGGGCGACTGCATATTTTGGAGGTGCAGCGACTCATTCGCTTTATGCCAAAGATTGTGATCTGCGTTGTGCCAGGTTGGGCTGCAGGTGGCGGACACAGCCTGCATGTTGTCTCCGACCTCACACTTGCTAGCAAAGAACATGCACGCTTCAAGCAAACCGATGCCGATGTTGCAAGCTTTGACGGTGGTTTTGGTTCTGCATACCTGGCGCGACAAGTTGGACAAAAGTTTGCACGCGAAATTTTCTTTCTTGGTCGCGAATACTCAGCAGAAGACGCGCGCCAAATGGGCATGGTCAACGCAGTTGTCCCTCACGCCGAACTTGAAGCAACCGCATTGCAATGGGCAAAAGAGATCAATGGCAAAAGCCCAACTGCACAACGCATGCTGAAGTTCTCGTTCAACCTGATTGATGATGGTCTTGTTGGACAACAGGTGTTTGCAGGCGAAGCCACTCGCCTGGCCTACATGACCGATGAAGCCGAGGAAGGACGCAACTCGTTCCTCGAAAAACGCGAACCAAATTGGGACGCGTTCCCCTGGTTGTACTAGTTCTTCATGATCGTCACCGTTGACGATGCGCTTGACCCACGGCTGAATGCTTTTCGCTGGCGCGAACGGCAACTGACCACCATCGCCCAACGCAAATCTGCGCTGAACGAAGGATTGTTCATTGCTGAAGGTGATTTAGTTGTGCACCGCGCACTTGAAGCCGGCTGCATTCCCGATGTGGTGTTGTGCGACCCAAAGTGCGCAGCAGAGTTTTCTGATGCCGTGCACAATGCCGGCGGCTCAACACTTATTGCCAGTGCCGATATTCGCCGCGAGGTGACTGGGCTTGGCGTGCCACTTGATGCGATTGGCGTGTTTAGGCGTCCGCCACTCATCACCAGCGATGATCTCATTGCACATTCGACCAGGCTGATCGTTCTTGATTGCGTAGACAACCCAAGCAATGTTGGGTCCATTGCACGCACAGCCGCTGCACTTGGATGGGACGGACTACTTCTCGATTCAACGAGTTCCGACCCGCTGAGTCGCAGAGCACTGCGCGTGAGTATGGGCACTACGTTCAAACTGGGCTTCGCTCGTTTTGCAAGTACCAGCGACATTCTTGCGCAACTGCATCGATCCGGTTTTGCCACCGTTGGCCTTACACCTCACCACGAATCACGCGAAGTACACAATCTTCGGTCAATTCAACTTGAGGGAAAGCGAGCACTGGTGCTTGGTTCCGAACGACAGGGCCTGAGCGATGCAAGCCTCAAGCAGTGCACTCAACTTGCCAACATCTCCATGGCCGACGGAGTTGACTCACTCAACGTGGCATCTGCTTCAGCAATCGCCTGCTTCGCCTTGCTGTAGTCAGCGGTTAATCATGTGTAATGCCGCATTGGTCATGTACTCGGTGAGTTGTGCGTGAATACTTGGGTCTGTCGCACATTCGTCAACCGCAGTTTGCATATGCAGCATCCACCGCTCGCGTTCTAATTCGCCAATTGCAAATGGAAAATGTCGTTGTCGAAGCCGCGGATGACCACGTTCATCGCTATACGTCGTAGGCCCACCCCAGTACTGGATGAGAAACAACGTCAGCCTTTCACGCGCGCCAGCCAAGTCGTCGTGGTCGGGATATAACGGCCATAACACGTCGTCCTGCACCACGCCTTCGTAAAAGCGATCGACTAAACGAACAAAGAATTCGCTTCCACCAACTTCGTCATAGAGCATCGGCATATTGACTAGAAGAACTCAGGCTCTTCCCACTCTGGGAAAATATCTGGCAAGTCCGTGGTCACGCGCTCGGTGAACACTGCCGGACGCTTTTCCAAGAAACTCATTACGCCTTCTTCCACGTCTTTTGATCGTCCGCGGATTTGAATGCCACGGCTATCAACACGATGCGCATCCATTGGGTGTGGTGCTCCAAGCATTCGCCACATCATTTGGCGCGCAAGGGCAACAGAGACTGGCGCCGCATTATCAACGATTTCTTTTGCCAGTGCATATGCGGCAGGCAACAGATCTTCTGGCTCGTGAATACTGCGCACCAACCCACCGCGAAGTGCTTCAGCTGCATCAAACACTCGACCGGTCATTACCCACTCTTGGGCTTGAGCAATACCAACAATGCGTGGCAAGAACCACGACGAACATGCTTCTGGAACAATTCCTCGACGAGTGAATACGAATCCCATTTTTGCTGAGCTCGAAATAAGGCGCATGTCCATCGCCAGTGTCATAGTTGCGCCAATTCCTACTGCAGGTCCATTGATTGCACCAATGATTGGTTTGTTGCACTTAAACATTCGCAAGGTCACGGTTCCGCCACCATCGCGACGAAACTTTGACTGCGAATCTGTGCTCAGCGAACCGTCGTTAAATGTGCCGCCTCCGCCGGACAAATCGGCACCTGCACAGAACCCACGTCCCGAACCAGTCATCACGACCGCGCGAACATTGTCGTCTGCATCAATTTCATCGAACACCATGTGCAGTTCGCGCATCATGGTGTTGGTGAATGCATTGAGTTTGTCGGGGCGATGCAGCGTCACGGTGGCAACGCCATCAGCAACTGAATACAAAAGTTCGGTATAGGCCATGAGCCCAATCTAGATGTGAGGGCTACACGTCCAAGAAGCGTGAAGCTGCAATCGCCGAACCAATCGCTCCGGCAAGAGCACCAATCATCAAAATGACGAACATCACGCCTGATAAATAGCCGGAAGGAACGACCAGAGACGAAATACCCGTTCCTGGCTTGAACCCCGCAACTCCGTTGGTCCATGCCGAATTCAACACCCACAGCCCACCGCATGAAACGACTGCACCGATGAGGCCTTGCAGCAGTCCTTCGAGCATGAACGGAATGCGAATAAACCAATTCGTTGCTCCAACAAGTTTCATCACTTCAATTTCACGTCGACGCGCAAACATGGCCGTTCGAATGGTGTTCCAAATGAGGCCTACCGCAACCATCAACAACACCAGTGACATCACCAGCGTGACTGTGCGCACGAACTTTGACAGCGTGGAAATGACTTGGAACTCGTCCTCGGCTAGGGCTACATCTTCAACACCAGGAAGCGAGCGGTACTGCTCGCTGAGCGACCGAACCAGCGCTGGGTCTTGGGTGATGGGAACAACTTTGAACTCGGAAGGAATGTTTTCTGGTGTAAGCAAACTGAGCGTGACAGGGTCACCAACAAAAATACGTTTCGCTTCTTCGTATGTTTGCGCTTTATCCAAGTATTCAAGTTTGTCAACGTTGATAATGGTTGGCGCCGACCTAATCGACTCATCAATTAAGGCGATCTGTTCTGGAGAGGCATCGCTACGCACGAACACGATCATCGCCACGTCGCCCTTCCATTGCACGAGCAGGTTTTCGAAAGCGCGCTGGATTAGCAGCGTGGTACCAACGAGTAGCAGCGCAATTGCTGAAGTAAGAATGGCCGCAGCAGTGAGCGTGAGGTTGCGGCGAAAGCTCGCCCACATTTCACGAAACGCATATGCAATTCGAGCGATCATTCGTACACACCTCGTTCTTGGTCTCGCACAATTACGCCACGGTCCATTTGAATTACTCGCCTACGCATGGCATTCACAACACGATGGTCGTGCGTTGCCATGACGACTGTGGTTCCCGTTTGGTTGATCTCATCGAGAAGCGACATGATTCCTTCGCCAGTTGCAGGGTCGAGGTTTCCGGTTGGCTCGTCTGCAAGAAGAATGAGAGGACGGTTGACGAATGCCCGCGCAATTGACACACGTTGTTGTTCACCACCAGAGAGTTGATTCGGAAAACGATCTTCCTTGCCAGCAAGCCCAACGAGGTCGAGCACGATCGGAACTTGACGCGCGATCACGTGTCGCGGCTTGCCAATGACTTCTAATGCAAACGCAATGTTTTCAAATACGGTCTTGCCCGTGAGCAACTTGTAGTCCTGAAACACATTGCCCATGTTGCGACGCAAAAATGGCACACGAGAATCGGGCAGATCATTGACGTTCTGGCCAGCAACCCAGACATCTCCACGCTCAGGTCGTTCCTGGCGGTTGATGAGGCGCAAGATGGTCGACTTGCCTGACCCCGATGGGCCAACCAAAAACACAAAATCACCCTTGGCGACGTCAAATGATGCGTCCCGAACCGCAACGGTTTCGGACCCGTACCTCTTGGTCACATTTTCCAAACGGATCATGGGGCCCCTCTCAGGCAACAGGTAATGAGTCTAATTTATGAATCAGAGTTTGCACGTCGCCAGCGGAGGAAGCCTTCCATAAAGGAATCCAGGTCTCCATCAAGGACTCCTGCGATATTTCCGCTTTCAATTTCAGTGCGAACATCTTTCACCATTTGGTATGGCTGCATGACGTAGCTGCGGATCTGACTTCCCCAGCCCACCTGTGCCTGTTTGCCACCGATACTGCGCAATTCGTTTTCGCGCTCTTCTTCAATTCGTGAAGCAACCATGGTCTTCAAACGCTTCAACGCATTTTCGCGGTTCTGCAATTGCGAACGCTCTTGCTGCGATGAAGCCACAAGTCCAGTTGGTTCGTGAATCAGTCGAACTGCAGACGAGGTCTTATTGACGTGCTGACCACCGGCACCCGATGCACGAAATACTTCCATGCGGATATCTGCTTCGTTGATTTCAACATCAACTTCTTCAAGTACTGGCCAAATTTGCACGTTGGCAAAGCTTGTCTGCCTGCGACCTTGGTTGTCGAACGGGCTAATGCGCACCAGGCGATGCGTGCCGCGCTCAGACGTGAGCAGTCCATATGCGTACCGACCGCGCACTGTGAAGTCTGCTGACAAAATTCCGGCTTCGGTGCCTTCAGAGACGTCACCAATTTCAATATCGAAACCTTTTCGTTCTGCCCAGCGCGTAAACATGCGCAACAGCATCTCGCTCCAGTCTTGAGCATCAACGCCACCATCTTTCGCGTTGATTTGCACGATGGCATCGGCTTCGTCGTGCACGCCCGTGAACAGACTGCGCAATTCGAGTGCATCTAGTTTCGTTCGCGCCTGGGAGATTCCGCGTTCCAAGTCCGGCTCTTGGCTCTCATCATCAATTTCACGTGCCATCTCGTGCAGCACTTCCAAGTCCTCAACCGATCCGGCCAACGAGGCAAACGCGTCCAAGTCGGCTTTCAGGTTTGAATATTCGGAATTCACCTTCTTCGCATTGTCCTGATCATCCCATAGGTCTGGACGAGCTACTTCAATTTCAAGTTCGGCAATACGCAAACGACTTGGTTCCACCTTTAAGTACACCGACGCTTCATCTACTCGTCGTCGAACTTCAGTGAGGTCGTTTGAAAAATCACGCATGACAGTTACCTATTCGGTATTGCAATTAATCGCGCCCGTGGCACATCTTAAATTTCTTACCTGATCCACAAGGACAAGAAGCATTGCGCGGCGTGAGCGACCAGTCGTCTGCAGATTTCACCACAGTCTTTTGTGCAATTGGGGCTGCGGGCACTGGTGGAGCCAACGGATCTGCAGTTGCGCCCACAAAACCACCCTGTGTTTCAGAGTCAAACGACGACTCTTGAATGTTTTCCACTTGCAATGTCGGAGCATCGTTCTTGACCACCTGAACATGCATTACATATTTCACGAAGTCTTGAGCAATTCCCTTCATGAGCGCGCCAAACATTTCGAATCCTTCGCGCTGCCACTCGGTCAGTGGATCTTTCTGACCCATCGCTCGCAGGTTGATTCCCTCTTGTAAATAGTCCATCTCTTCGAGGTGTTCACGCCAACGTTGGTCGATAATGCGCAACATGACTTGGCGCTCAACTTCGCGCATAGTCTGCTCGCCCATTTCAGTTTCACGCTGCGCGTAGTAGCGAGATGCATCGGCCATCACGTGGTCGTACATGTCATCAGTTGAACCACAGTTTGCGAGTGACGCTTCGGTAATGGTGGTTGGCCAGAACGAGACCAACTCTCGGGCGAGGCCTTCCAAGTCCCATTCATCTTCGGCGTCTGATACGCAGTGACTGTCGATCAATGAATCGACTGCGTCTGCCAAATACTCCATTGCTGCAATTTTGAGATCAAGACCCTCAAGAATTTGATCGCGGCGCTGATAAATAACCTTGCGCTGCTCGTTCATGACTTCGTCGTACTTCAGCACGTTCTTGCGAATTTCTCCGTTGCGCTGCTCAACAGTGCTCTGCGCACGCTCAATTGCCTTGGTCACCATTTTTGCTTCAATCGCTTCGTCATCGGGAAGCGCTTTACCCATGACCCAACTGAGTGCGCCAGTTGCAAACAGGCGCATCAGTTCGTCGTCGAGGCTGAGGTAGAAACGGCTTTCGCCAGGGTCACCTTGTCGACCCGAACGGCCGCGCAACTGATTATCAATACGACGTGATTCGTGGCGCTCGGTACCGAGCACATACAAGCCACCAGCTTCACGGACCTTTGCGCCTTCTGCCTTGCACTGCTCTTTGAGCTCTTCAAGCACAACTTTGTAACGAGCTTGCGCTGCAGCTCGCGCGGTGCGGTATTCCTCAGGCATTTGGGCCAGCGGCATCGCTAATTCAAATTCATCCTTTAACGCATCTTCGCTGTGACCTTCGCCTAGCACCTGCTGACGTGCAAGGCCTTCTGGGTTTCCACCCAACAAAATGTCAACACCGCGGCCTGCCATGTTGGTCGCAACCGTGACTGCTCCCAAGCGACCAGCCTGAGTGACGATGTGTGCCTCGCGAGTGTGCTGTTTAGCGTTCAACACTTCGTGCTGAATTCCTCGCTTGTCGAGCAAACGTGAGAGCAGTTCGCTCTTTTCAACGCTGACCGTGCCAACAAGAATTGGCTGACCAAGCTTGTGCTTTTCTTCAATGTCATTTACTACGGCAGTGAACTTTGCTTGTTCAGACTTATAAATGAGGTCTGCTTGGTCTAGACGAACCATCTCACGGTTTGTCGGAATTGGAACCACTGCAAGGTTGTAGGTGTTCATTAACTCTGCAGCTTCAGTCTGTGCAGTTCCCGTCATTCCGGCGAGTTTGTCGTACATGCGGAAATAGTTCTGCAATGTAACAGTGGCAAGAGTTTGGTTCTCTTCCTTGATCTTCACGCCTTCTTTGGCTTCAACAGCTTGGTGAATGCCCTCGCTCCAGCGACGACCCTCAAGAATACGTCCGGTGAATTCGTCAACAATTTTGATTTCACCGTCTTGCACGATGTAGTCCTTGTCGCGGTGGTACAGCACGGCTGCTTTCAACGCAACTTGCAACTGGTGGACCAAGTTTTGTTGCACTTCGTCATACAAATTGTCGATACCAAGTTGTTGCTCAACCTTTTCAATACCTGACTCGGTTGGAACAACGATTCGCTTATCTTCTTCTACTTCGTAATCAACGTCACGTGAAAGCGAGCGAACAATGGAAGCGAATCGGTAGTACATCTTGGCCGCGTCCGCGATGCGTCCAGAAATAATGAGCGGCGTGCGTGCTTCGTCGATGAGGATGGAGTCAACTTCGTCGACAATTGCAAAATGGTGACCGCGTTGCACCTTTTCTTCTTTGGTGCCGGCCATGTTGTCGCGCAAGTAATCGAAACCAAATTCATTGTTTGTGCCATAGGTAATGTCTGCGGCATAGTCGCGACGCTTTTCTGAAGGCGATGTACGCACACCAGGAATGACGAGTCCAACTTCAAGGCCCATCCAGCGATGAATGCGACCCATCCACTCAGCGTGAAAACGAGCCAAGTAATCGTTCACCGTAATAACGTGCACACCTTTACCTGACAACCCATTCAGGTATGCCGGCAGTGTTGAAACAAGAGTTTTTCCTTCACCGGTTCGCATTTCGGGAATCCATCCGGCGTGCAGTGCTGCACCACCCATGAGCTGAACATCGAAGTGCCGCTGACCGATAACGCGCGAGGACGCCTCGCGAACGACCGCGAATGCTTCCACCATGAGATCATCAACGTCTTCGCCGCGCTCTAGGCGCTGACGGAATTCGGTGGTTTTGCCCTGCAATGCAGCATCGGAGAGCAGTTTGAGTTCGGGCTCAAAGGCGTTGATATCGGGCACCAGCGAAGCAAGCGCCTTGACCTTTTTGCCCTCGCCGGCACGAAGAATGCGATCTAGTAGTGCCATGCAGTCAATGATCCTACCTGCGCCGTGCTGGGGCGGGAGTGGCAGCCACGGCAATACAGACAACCCTCGCAGCGCCCGCTAGGTATAACGCGCGCTTAGCCATTCGCATTGTTGCGCCAGTTGTCACCACATCGTCAACCACTAAAACAGTGGCAGGATCGCTCATCAATCGAGCGCGGAGTGCAACTCCAACCAACCGTTGCGCCCGACTATGCCCCGTTTGATGACCACCTGTTTCACGTACTAACAGTTTGCGAACCGGCACACCAAGAGACTTCCCCACAATGCGTGCGAGTGTTTCTGCTTGATCATGACCACGGGCCACTCGCCGTTCACGTGTTGTTGGCACCCACGTCACTACATCAATACGTCCGGTTTCTGGGATAGTACGCAACGTTGCAAGCATCCGTTCAGCAAACATTGTTGCAACTGCACGTTGATTTCGATATTTGAAACCCAGCATTAAGTCTCGTGTCAGTCCGACATATGAAAGCGCAACCACCGCATCGTCGCAGTGAGGCTGTGCGCACAAAGCGATTTTGGCCGCACATTGAGCGCACGTGTTGCGAATCGATTGTCCACATCCAGCACATCGATAAATAAACAACCCCATACTCCTTTGCATCGAGGACTACGGTTGGGCAATGCCGAATTACTTCACCGCCCCATTGCGCGATCGACCGATTCAACGCCTCACGCGATGTGTGTTCGGGCTGGTGCTGTTCGGAATTGGTGTTGGCATGCAAAAGCAAGGACACATGGGTCTTGCTCCGTGGGACGTATTCCATGACGGCTTAAGCAAACAAATTCACTGGCCGTTTGGACGCGCACTTATCCTCACGAGTTTTTTAGTGCTCTTCCTGTGGATCCCGCTTCGTCAAAAGCCAGGCATCGGCACGTTGCTGAACGCTGTCGAGATCGGCCTTGTTGCTGGCGTGGTCATTGACATCATTCCGCGCGCCGATGCATTGCCACTGCGCATTGCGCTCATGCTTGGCGGCATCGTGATATTAGGAATTGGTTCGGGCATGTACATTGGTGCCGGACTAGGACCAGGACCGCGAGACGGATTGTTCACCGGTCTTGCACAGCGCGGCATCAAAGTCAGCCGCGCACGCACCATCGTTGAAGTGTGCGTACTCGTTATTGGATTTGCGCTTGGCGGATCAGTCGGAATTGGAACGCTGGTATTTGCGTTCGGCATCGGACCAATTGTTGCTCGCACGCTCCCATTGCTGCACCTTGAGGCACTCACACCGAGCACCCAAGATGAGCAATGGGGCGAATAGCGAATTAGTAGCGGTATGCCTCTGGCTTGAACGGGCCACTTGGCGGAATACCTAGGTAATCGGCCTGCTCGTCGGTCATCTTTGTCAACACTGCACCAAGTGCATCGAGGTGCAATGAGGCAACTTTTTCGTCAAGGTGCTTTGGCAACACATATACGCCAAGTGGATAGTTGTCGAGATTGCCGAACAACTCCATTTGCGCAATGACTTGGTTTGAGAACGAGCAACTCATCACGAAGCTTGGGTGGCCAGTTGCGCAACCGAGGTTGACCAAGCGACCTTCTGCCAACACAATCACTGCGTGGCCGTCTTTAAACGTCCACAGGTCTGTTCCTGCCTTGAGTTCGTCACGAACCGCACCGCTGCGAGCCAAACCAGCCATGTCGATTTCGTTGTCGAAGTGGCCAATGTTGCACACAATTGCGTTGTGCTTCATGCGGGCCATGTGATCAACCGTGACAATTGCTTCGTTGCCAGTTGCGGTAACAAAGACGTCTGCAGTTGACACCATGTTTTCAAGCGTGTCGACCTGGTAGCCCTCCATCGCTGCCTGCAATGCGTTGATTGGGTCAATTTCGGTGACGATTACTCGAGCACCTTGTCCGCGAAGACTTTGCGCACAACCCTTACCTACGTCGCCGTAGCCACACACGACAGCAGTTTTTCCCGCAAGCATCACGTCTGTTGCGCGGTTAATCGCATCAATGAGCGAGTGACGACAACCGTACAAGTTGTCAAACTTCGACTTGGTCACACTGTCGTTCACGTTGATGGCCGGGAACAACAATTCGCCCTTTTCTGCCATCTTGTACAAACGCTTTACACCCGTCGTGGTTTCTTCAGTGACGCCCTTAATTCCCTTTGCCATCACTGTCCACTTTTTCGGATGGGTCTTCAACGTGCGCTGAAGCAATCCGAGCACAATGGCCAACTCTGGGTTGGAAGCTGACGTTGGATCTGGAACGACGCCGGTTGCTTCATACTCAACACCCTTGTGCAACAACATGGTTGCATCGCCACCATCGTCCAAGATCATGTTTGGTCCGTCGCCGTCTGGCCACGTCATCATTTGGTCAGTTGCCCACCAATACTCCTCAAGCGTTTCGCCTTTCCAGGCAAACACCGGAACACCATTTGGCTCGTCAACGGAACCGTTTGGTCCAACAACCACTGCGGCTGCGGCATGGTCTTGAGTTGAAAAGATGTTGCAACTCGCCCAACGCACTTCAGCGCCAAGTTCAACGAGTGTTTCAATTAATACTGCGGTCTGAATGGTCATGTGCAACGAACCAGAAATTCGGGCACCCTTCAGTGGCTTTGTTTTGCCAAATTCCTTGCGCAATGCGCGAAGGCCTGGCATTTCATGCTCGGCTAGATGAATTTCCTTGCGACCAAAAGGTGCTAGGGAAAGATCGGCGACGCGCCAATCACGTCGTTGTGCAAATGAAGACATAGAAACTCCTTAAACGAAGGTGGGATGAATACTCTCCGCAACGATTCTTCGTTCGAGCTCTGTGTGCTCTGCGGCATCTACCGCGACGGATTCCTCGACCAACA
>CANIHL010000035.1 GCA_947467375.1 Acidimicrobiaceae bacterium
TTCAGGTGCGTCGTTTTCTACCCATGGGCTAAATGCTGGGTTGCCGGTGCCAATGGTGAGTTTGCCTTCGGCAAGGGTCTTGCCTGTGGTGCACTCATTGCCAGTGGAACCTGCAGCAGCGGTGGTGTCAGAAGAAGTGCTGCTTCCGCCACATGCCGAGAGGGTGAGGCCTGCTACTGCGAGCAGACCGATGAGGGATTTACGCATGAAATATGCCTTTCTTACGGTTGAGACTGGCGAGCGGGTGCCCTGGCCAGCGCCCCAACACTAGTTGAGGGCAAGAGGAGTCATATGCTGACAATTATGACCGTTACGCATAACAGCAACGAACAAATCATCGGCCGCGATCAGATTAATGACATCGAGGCAATTCTCAGTGTCCGCAATACCGACCCGAATGCGGTTCAGCATGCAGTGAAGAGTGGTGGCGAAACCATCTTCACGTGGGACTACTCATTGACTCGTCCACCACTTCGCAAGCTGTATGAAAAAGCGAAGACTGGTCAGTGGAACGGTGAAACTGATCTTCCATGGGAAACCGAAGTTGATATTGAGCGCACCATTGCTGCAGACCAAGCAGCCATTGGTGCAGGAATCGATCCAGCGTTTTATGCCGACACTCCAATTGCTAAGTGGGGCGACAAAGAATGGTTGGAGTTTGGTATTGAAAGTCGTCGCTGGATGTTGTCGCAGTTCTTGCACGGCGAACAGGGTGCACTTATTTGCACCGCAAAAATTGTGGAGACCGTTCCTTGGTATGACGCAAAGTTGTACGCATCAACACAAGTTATGGACGAAGCTCGTCACGTAGAAGTGTTCGCTAAGTACTTGAATGAAAAACTTGGCGGTATGTATCCAGTGAATGCTCACTTGGGTCTGTTGCTTGACGACATCATTGTCGACAGCCGTTGGGACATGACGTACCTCGGAATGCAAATCATGGTTGAAGGCCTTGCGCTTGCAGCCTTCGGTTACATGCACGAACTCACCGGTGAGCCGTTGTTGAAGAAGTTGCTTCGCTACGTCATGAGCGACGAAGCACGTCACGTAGCTTTCGGCGTACTCAGCCTTAAAGAGGTATACGACGGAATGTCGGATGCCGAAATGAAGGATCGTCAAGAGTTTGCATTCGAAGCAAGTATCCGTATGCGCGATCGCTTCTTGCAACAAGAAGTTTGGGAGCGCATGGGCGTTCGTCCTCGCGACGTTGTTCCGTTGGTCTTGCAAGACCCAACTCGTGCGTTCTTCCAGCAGTTGCTGTTCGCCAAAATTGTGCCGAACTGCAAGAAGCTTGGTCTGCTTGACCGCAACGACAAGTGGCTGCGCCATCGCTTTGAAGAAATGGGCGTCATTCAGTTCGAGGATCACGAAGACACTGGTGAAGAATTCACCAAGTTTGAACTTGGGTCCGAACTGGTTGCTGGCAACTAGTCTTTCTTAAATGGCAAGGTTTGGGCGTGTAGTTACAGCAATGGTTACGCCGTTCCACGAGGACGGCTCATTGAATTTGGATGGCGCTCGTCGCTTGGCCAAATGGTTGCAAGACAACGGCAATGACGGACTCGTTGTTGCTGGAACCACTGGTGAATCGCCCGTACTTACCGACTCCGAAAAACTGAGCTTGTTTGAAGCCGTTGTTGGCGCCGTCACCATTCCAGTCATTGCTGGAACAGGGTCGAACGACACTGCGCACTCCATTCACATGACGAAGGAAGCCAGCAAGTTGGGCGTTGCCGGAATTTTGGCTGTTGCTCCGTATTACAACCGTCCTTCGCAGGCAGGCATTGAAGCGCATATGCGCGCAGTGTGCGAATCAACCGAGTTACCAGTGGTGTTGTACGACATTCCCGTGCGCACGGGTCGCAAAATTTCAACTGCGCTGTTGCTGAAGCTTGCGCGTGAAGTGAAGAACGTTGTCGCAGTTAAAGATGCTGCAGGAAGCCCTTCGGAATCTGCAGTGCTTATGAGTCAGGCGCCGGCCGGCTTCGAGTTGTACAGCGGAGATGACATTCTCACGTTGCCATTCATGTCAATTGGTGCAACTGGAGTTATTGGAGTGGCAACACACTGGTGCGCGCAAGATCATCAAGAAATGTTCAACCTGTGGGAAAAGGGCGACACCGCAGGTGCGCGCCGCGTGAATGCACGCTTGCTCGAAAGCTTTATGTATGAAACAGGGGACGACAACCCAAACCCATTGCCAAGCAAAGTAATGATGAATCTGCTTGGCCTTGAAGTTGGTGAAGCGCGATTGCCAATGGGCCCGCCACCTGCTGGTCTTGAAGATCGTGCGAAGAAGGTGCTCGAAAACCTTCGCGCCGCTCGCGCAGCAAGCAACTAATGGCAGCGCCAGTTCGCGTTATCTTCCTGGGCGGTCTCGGCGAGATCGGCAGAAACTGTATGGTCATCGAGCAAGACAATCGCTTGTTGCTCATTGACTGCGGACTCATGTTCCCAGATGCTGACATGCATGGCATCGACTTGGTATTGCCCGACTTCACGTGGTTGCGCGAAAACGCAGACCGCATTGAAGCATGCGTTGCAACGCATGGTCACGAAGACCACGTTGGTGGCTTGCAGTTCTTGCTGCGTGAAATGTCGTTCCCTATATATGGCTCGCAGGTAACGCTTGGTCTTGCACGCAACCGCATTGAAGAAGCAGGGTTGCTTGGCAAAACTGAAATGATTGCGGTGAAAGACAATGAGCGCCGTCGCATTGGGCCGTTCGATGTTGAATTCATTCCCGTAACGCACTCGGTTCCATTTGCACACGCAATTGCATTGCACACGCCACAGGGCGTCATTATTCACTCGGGCGACTTCAAAATTGACCTCACTCCGGTGGACGATCGTCGCACCGACTTGGCTCGCCTGGGTGCACTTGCTGCTGGCGACGGTGTTCGTTTGCTCATGCTCGACAGCACGAACGCAGAAGAACGTGGTTCAGCGCCGTCGGAAAAGTCGGTCGGTGTAGTGCTTCGCCAATTATTTGCCGAGCACAAAACACGACGCATCATTACCGCAAGCTTTGCCAGCCACATTCACCGTGTGCAGCAAATTGCAGATGCGGCAATTGAAAGTGGACGAGTAGTTGCACCACTTGGTCGCTCCATGATCAACAACATTCGCATGGCGCGCGACTTGGGCATTATCAAACTGCCCGACAAGTCGTACATCAATGTTGAAGACATTGACGACTATCCGCCAGAGCGCGTGTGCGTTATTTCCACCGGTTCACAAGGCGAGCCAATGGCGGCACTCAGCTTGCTGGCGCGTGGTGACAACAAGTTCGTCACCATTGGCCATGACGACACCGTTATTTTCTCGAGCCACGCAATTCCTGGCAACGAAGGAAACGTAAACCGTGTTATTGACGGTCTGTTACGACTTGGTGCCGATGTAGTGCACTCGGGAATTGCTGATGTGCATGCAACAGGTCACGCACAAGCAGAAGACTTGAAGATGTACTTATCGATTACCGAACCTGAATGGTTCGTGCCAATTCACGGTGAATACCACCACATGGTTGCGAACGCGCGCCACGGTCGCACCATGGGTATTCCGGAATCGAACATTGTGTTGTGTGAAGACGGCGATGTGATTGAAATTACTGACAACGGAATCGTGCGCAGAGAGCGCGTGCCTGCCGGCATGTTGTATGTAGACGGAATTGTTGGCGATGTTGGTCAAGGAGTGTTGCGCGACCGCAAAGTGTTGGCCGAAGAAGGCGTTGTTGTTGCGGTGGTAACGGTTGACGTTGAAGCTGGCAAGGTACTGGTTGGACCAGAAATCATTACGCGCGGCTGGGTGTATGCACCAGAAGCTGAAGACCTCATTGAAGAGGCGTGTGAAACCGTTGCACGCGCGGTTGAAAAAGCCCTGAAGGGCGGAACTCGCGATATTGATGCACTAGAAAAAGAAGTACGCCGAGCGGCTGGCAAGTTTGTGTCGGAGCGCACCAAGCGCCGTCCGATGATCGTGCCAATCGTGATGGAGATCTAGCGCGGGTTTGCCCAGCATGGGGTATGCCTCAATGGGGCAGTACCCCCTCACTACTGTTGACGCATGGCCGCACAGCCCCGGAAGGGGTCTTCCCGCACGCGCCCAGCTTCAAAATCGAGCTCTGGCGTGCGCAAAAAGATCGTGCGTAGCCACGCGCCCGTAGACGAAGACGAGATTGAGTCGTTCCGTATGCCGCGTCGCCGCGAGCGTCGCGAATCCTTCTTGAAGACCGTGCTTGCAGGCCGAGGTCACGAATTTGGTGGCGTTGCACTTATCTGTTTCGGCATCTTGTTGTCGATGTCGATCTACGTTGAATTTGCTGGGCCACTTGGTCGTTTACTCGACACCACATTCTCGTCATTGCTCGGCGTTGGCCGTTTCGTTCTGCCTATCGTCATTATTGCTGCGGGTTTCGCGTCTATTAATAGGAAGTCACTGCAGCATCGCATTCGTCTGGCGTTTGGTTGGACGGTGTTGTGCGTAGGAATTTTGGCAGTCGTGCACATAATTTGGGGAACATCGTTTGGCGAACTCGATAACGCATCGGTGTCGCGCACCGGTGGATGGTTCGGTTGGATCGTTGGCGAACCATTGCAAAGTTTGATGGGCAGTTTTGCTGCAGTCATTGTGCTGATTGCCGTGATGTTCTGCGCAGTGTTGTTGATTACCGGTAACTCGCCAGCACAGTTGTATCGCCGCATTAAGGCATGGGCTAACGGAGTTTCGCTCGACAGTTTCCGCGCACAAGTTGAAGACGGTGAAGAAGTAGAAGAGTTTGACGAATACGGCGAACCAATTTTCTACGACATCGACCTTGACGAAGCGCCAAAGCGTCGCAAGCGCAAAGCAGTAGTGCAAGAAGAAGTCGAAGAGGACGACGAGGAAGAAGAAGAAAAGCCACGTCGTGCGCGTAAGCCACTGTTGAAAGACAAGCCAGTAGTTACCGCTGCATCTAACCCGTCGGCAGCAAAAATTGAAAAGGCTGCACCGCAACAAATGCCTCTTGGCCCTGGTGCAAAACCAAGCGTGTGGACGTTGCCGAACCTAGATCTACTCACTATTACGCGTCACGAAAAAGCTGACGTAAAAGCCACGGAAGAGCGTGGCGAAATTTTGGTGAATGCGTTGAAGGAACACAACGTAGAAACCGAATTGGTGGACTACACACGTGGCCCAACCGTTACGCGTTACGAATTGTCACTTGGTGGCGGTGTGAAGGTTGCGAAAGTGACTTCGCTTTCAAAAGACATTGCGTACACCATGGCTGCGACCGACGTTCGAATTCTTGCGCCAATTCCTGGTAAGTCGGCAATTGGTATTGAAGTACCAAACGCACAACGCGAATTGGTTTCACTCGGTGACCTCATGGTGTCGACAGAAGCTCGCGCAGCAATGCATCCACTCGACGTAGGTGTAGGAAAAGACATTGCAGGTCGTTCAGTGTTCTTGAATATTTCCACTACGCCGCACATGCTTGTTGCAGGTACCACTGGCGCTGGTAAGTCCAGTGCAATCAACTGCATCATCACTTCGGTGCTCATGCGTTCGACACCAGAACAAGTACGCATGATCTTGATTGACCCAAAGCAAGTGGAAATGGCGCAATATGCGCGCCTGCCGCACTTGCTCACTCCACCAGTAACCAACCCAAAGAAAGCCGCGAATGCGCTTGGTTGGGCAGTGAAGGAAATGGAACGTCGTTACGACTTGTTGGTTGAAGCTGGCTTCCGTGACATCACCGGTTTTAACGCTGCATACGACCGTGGCGAATTGGAAAGCGAAGAAGGCGCCGAGAAGTCGTTCGAGCGCATGCCATTTATTTTGATCGTGGTAGACGAGTTGAACGACCTGATGATGGTTGCCGCACGCGACGTTGAGGACTGCATCACGCGTATTGCTCAGAAGGCACGTGCTGTTGGTATTCACCTCATCGTTGCCACGCAGCGTCCAAGCGTCAACGTCATCACCGGTGTTATTAAGGCCAACATCCCTGCTCGTATGGCGTTCGCGGTGTCCAGCCTTACCGACAGTCGAGTAATTCTTGATCAGCCAGGTGCAGAAAAACTGATTGGTAAGGGTGACATGTTGTTGTTGCCTGGAAACACCTCAGTTGCACAACGTGTGCAGTCTGCATGGGTGGACGAAAGCGAAGTTCGTAAGGTTGTTGCTCACTGGCGCAGACAAGCACCTGAGGTCGTGTATGTGTCGGGCGTAGATGGCGAAGGTGCGAACGGCAATGCAAGCGACAGCTTGTTTGGTGGAACCACGGGAGACGCCGATGACGACGAATTGTTACGTCAGGCCATGGACTTGGTGGTGCGCAGTGCGCAGGGCTCCACTTCGATGTTGCAGCGCAAGTTGAAAATTGGTTTTGCTCGTGCTGGACGCATTATGGACTTGCTCGAATCTCGTGGCATCGTAGGACCAAGCGAAGGCTCACGCCCTCGCGAAGTGCTGATGACCGTTGAAGAACTCGAACAACTCCAAATGGGCAGCTAGCCCCGTAATTTCGCACCTCAAAAAGGGCGTAATGTTTGCCCATGGCTGAATTTACAGAAGTTGCATCTGGTCTCCGTTTTCCTGAAGGTCCTATTGCGATGCCCGATGGCAGCGTGATTTTGGTGGAAATGTTTGGCAAACAAATCACGCGAGTGAAGCCAGACGGAACGAAAGAAAAAATCGCAGATGTTCCTGGTGGCCCAAACGGAATTGCGTTCGGTCCAGATTGTGGTTTGTACATTTGCAACAACGGTGGATCATTTAGCGAAGTTGATTTTCTTGGTCTCACATTTCCGGGGCCAATGATTGAAGCTAACTACATCGGTGGACGCATTCAGCGCCTCGACATGGAAACCGGTGAACTGAAAAATCTGTACACCGAATGCAATGGCAATAAGTTGCGTGGACCAAACGACATTGTGTTCGATGCGCACGGTGGCATGTGGTTTACCGATCACGGCATTCGTCACGGTCGACAAGCCGACTTGAGCGGCATCTATTACGCAAAAATTGACGGCTCCATGATTAAGGAAGTGGTGTTCCCAACCGATTCGCCAAACGGAATTGGCCTTTCACCAGATGGCAACACGCTGTACTGGGCAGAAACCCACACCGGTCGCGTGTTCCACTTGGCAATCACAGCGCCTGGCGAGACGGCACATTTCAGCTCTATTGATCCATCGGTTTGTTTGATTGGGCTTCCAGGTGTGCAGTTGTTTGACTCGCTCGCAGTTGATGGTGACGGAAATGTGTGCGTGGCCACAATTGGGCTTCAGACTGCTGGCATCACCGTTATTTCGCCACAAGGAGAAGTTCTTGAGCAAATTCTTACAGGTGATCCGTTGACTACAAATATTTGTTTCGGTGGTCCAGATTTCAAAACGGCATACATCACGCTGTCGGGTACGGGTCGATTGGTGTCGATGCCATGGCCATACAAGGGTTTGAAACTCAACTTCTAAACAGTGCCGACAGGTAGGCTGTTTTACTGTGCAGCAACGTTTTTACATCGAGACGTTGGGCTGTCCAAAGAATGATGTCGACTCCGACAAAATCATGGGCACGCTGCTTGCCGATGGCTTGGTAGCAACCGATGACCCATCACTTGCCGACGTAGTAGTGGTGAACACGTGTGCGTTTATTGAAGACGCGCGCAAGGAAAGCATTGACACCGTGCTCGCGCTTGAGTCGCAGCGTAAAGATGGCGCGCGCATTGTGGTTACTGGTTGCATGGCAGAGCGCTATGGCCAAGAACTCGCTGATGCCTTGCCAGAAGTGGACCAAGTTGCCGGTTTCGGAGTGCCTGTGCAGTTCGGTAAGAAGCCAATTGCAGTGTCGAGTGCGCCAATTCCATCGTTTGACTTGTTGAACCTGCCACGACCAAAGTCGGCAGCGCCATGGGCATACGTGAAAATTGCCGAGGGCTGCGACCGCAATTGCGGGTTCTGCGCAATTCCATCCTTCCGTGGGCCACAACGCAGTCGCGACATCGATCAAATTTTGCGCGAGGTAGACGAACTCGAAGTGCAAGAAATTGTGCTGATTGCCCAAGACCTCGCCAGTTACGGCAAGGATCGCCCAAATGAACTTGGTGCAGGGTCGATTGTTCCGTTGGTGCAGGCCGTGGCCAAGCGAGTGGCGCGTACTCGATTGTTGTACCTATACCCAAGTGATCTCACTGACGAATTGATTCACGCAATGTTGGAAACCAACGTTCCGTATTTCGACCTTTCGCTTCAACACGTAAGCAAGCCACACTTGCGACGCATGCGTCGTTGGGGTGATGGTGACCGCTTCCTGAAGCGCATCGAAGACATTCGCGCACTCAGCCCACAGGCTGCATTCCGTAGCAACTTCATTGTTGGCTACCCAGGTGAGACCGAAGAAGACCACGACCAACTATTGCGTTTCGTTGAAGAAGCGCAATTGGACTGGTGCGGGTTCTTTACGTTTAGCCCTGAAGAGGGAACGCACGCCATGACCCAGCCAGATCATGTGGAGCAGTCGCTGATGAACGAGCGCATTGCCGAACTGCGCGAAATGCAAGATGCCATTACGGCATCACGTCGCGACGACCTGATCGGCGAGACCGTGAATGTGTTGGTCGACGAACGGGGTATTGGTCGCACGCACCGCGAGGCACCATCAATTGATGGCGTGGTTCACGTCAGTGATGACCTTGAAGTGGGCAAGTTTTACGACGTGACGATTGCTGATGCAATGGGCCCAGATTTGCTTGCGGCCGGTGCAAATACCGATGCCTTCGATGGGGAAGAATAGAAGCCATGGCAACAGACCCAAGCGCTATTCGTACATGGGCTAACGCCATTACCGTCAGCCGACTATTGGTGTCGCCGCTGATGTTTGCCATTATTCCAAACGACAATGTTGGCTCGTGGGCAGCCACCGGCTTGTGGTTCATTTTGTGCTTAAGCGATTTGATAGATGGAAATTTGGCGCGACGCCAAGGAGTTACCCGCAGTGGCGCATTTCTCGACCCGCTAGCCGACAAGGTGTGTGTTCTTGGCGCAATGTTTGTGCTTGTTGATCGCGGCATGTTCAGCGTGTGGTTGGTGGGAATTATTGCCACTCGCGAAATTGCCATCAGTTTGTATCGCGTGTTCGCTGGTGCAAAAGGTGTCAGCGTTCCTGCAAGCAAAGCAGCCAAATTTAAGACATTTGCTCAGCAAGTTGCTGTGGGCTTCGCAGTGTTGCCGTGGAGCGCTGCCGATTACAACTACTTAGCAAAGGGTTCACTTGTCATTGCCACAGCGCTCACGTTGTACAGCGGTTTGCAGTACGCCTCAGTTGCAATTAAAGCTCGCAAGCAGGCTTAAGCAATGCGTTGCGATGTAGTCGCCATCGGCACCGAGTTACTGCTTGGTCAAATTGTTGACACCAACTCGTCATGGTTAGGCGAGCAGTTGTCGGCAGCCGGAATTGATTCGTGCTTGCAAGTAAAGGTTGGCGACAACTTGGGACGCATGGTGAAAGCCATTCGTTCAACACTTGAAGATGCTGATGCGGTGATTATTTGTGGCGGCCTTGGGCCAACACACGACGACATTACGCGTGAAGCCATCGCCGAAATCATGGGGGTTGAACTGGAATTCAACGACGAAGTGGGCATGGTCATTTCCGAAATGTTTGCGTCACGCAATCGCCGCATGCCCGAAATCAACATGCGTCAAGCAATGGTGCCAAAGGGCGCCAGCATTATTGAGCAACGCCGTGGCACAGCCCCTGGCTTGGTGTGCCCAGTTGGCGACAAAGTCATTTATGCAGTTCCCGGCGTGCCGTACGAACTGTATGAAATGTTTGAGCGCGGAATACTTCCCGACCTATTGAAGCGATCGGGCTCCGCATCCGTAATTGCCAGCAGAACATTGCGTACCTGGGGCGAAAGCGAAAGCGGATTGAACGAGCGGTTGTTCGACGTGATTGACGAACTGGAAAAAGTTGGAAACCCAACGCTGGCATTTTTGGCAAGCGGGTGGGAGGGCATCAAAGTGCGCCTGACCGCAAAGGCAACGACTACTGCCGAAGTGACGGCATTGCTAGATGAGTGGGATGCCAAAGTGCGTCATGCCATTGGCGACATTGTGTTCGGTATTGACAACGACACCATGGAATCGGTGGTGCTCCACATGATGCGCGAACGCGGTCTTACCCTTGGCCTTGCCGAATCGGTAACAGGTGGGTTGGTCTCGGGCCGTCTCACCAATATCGCTGGTTCGAGCGATGTATTGCGCGGTTGCGTGGTGTCGTATGCCAGCGAAGTGAAGTTTGATGTACTGGGCGTAACTAATGGTCCAGTTGTCAGCGAAGTAGCAGCAATCGAAATGGCCAAGGGCGCTCAGCGCGTACTTGGTGCAAGCGTGGGGCTCGCACTTACTGGTGTTGCTGGCCCAGCAGATCAAGAAGGTTTGAAGCCAGGAACGCTGTGTGTTGGGTTGGCGTTGCCCGATGGAACAACTCAGTCTGCAATGTTGCAGTTGCCTGGCAATCGCGACACCATGCGTCAGCTCAGCGTAATTAGCGCGCTCGACTTGTTGCGCCGCGCACTACGCGAGATGTAACGCTGTAAATAAAAAAGCCCCGGCCGAAGCCGGGGCTTTTTCGTAAACGTTTCGCACTAAGCGGCGCGATAACCCTCTGCATCCGAACGAGCGGTTGCAATTCCAAGGATGATCAATCCGTAACCAGCCTTAGCAACGATGTCTGAAATTGAGTAACCGACTTGAATGACGGTTCCAGACTGTTCTGCTGACAAGTTGAAGATCTTCGCGATAAACGATGTCTCATCACCGAGTAGGTAGAAAATTGGATAGACAACCCAGGTTGCAACCAACACGTAGCGCAAGTTGTTGAGTTTCTTTCCGATTTCACCACTTTGTGACTTGAGCGTCTTACCAATTGATCCTGCGAACAATTCGTAGAGTACGTAGAGCATGAAGAGGAATGAAATGATGAACCATGTGTAGCGTGCGCTGCTGCCGTGATCGGCGACTTCACCCGGGTATCCGGTTGCGATCATGAGCAATGCGGCGATCACCAGTTTTGGTGTCACTTTCTTTGCAACTTCCTTGGTTACGCCAGACACCACTACAAGTTCTGCCACAAGCAATGGCACGGTGAGTAGCCAGTCCGCGTAGCGGTAGCCCTCGTTCCAGCTGCCACCAGCGAAGTTGGTGAACATTCTCCAGTAGTGATAAGCGGCAACTCCGCAAATCATTGCTGACATGGTTACTGCACTGCGGTAATTTACTGACACTCGACTGCGTGACACCAAGAAGAACACGAATGAAATTCCCAATGTTGCAGTTGCAAATGACAGCGCGTTGTACACCAGGTTGTGATTGCTCACAAGTAGTCCTGTTGCTTCGTTCATTGATTCCTAGCCTTTCGTTTGGCCTAAAAGCCGACGGCCTTTATCAATAGCCACCAAAATTTTTACTTATTTTTCAAAAAGTGGCGAGTCCAAGTGCGTTACAAAATGATTACAAAATGAGAGGCATCGGAGTAGGGGTTGCCATCAAACCGGGCCCGGGGTATGAGATACTTGGGTATGACACCTAAGCGAATTTTGCAAGCCACAACCCTTTTGGCGGCTGCGGCCAGCCTGGCAATGAGCGTATTTCTCTACTTCAGTGGTGAAGAAGTAACCGATCGCCTGAACGGCATTTACGTAGGTGTTTGGGTGCCATCCATTTTGGCACTTGGTGCATTCTTACTTGCAGGATCAAAGGACAAATAGATCATGTCTCAAGCAGCATTGTTCGGTTTTGGTTGCGTCATATTTTTTGTCGTGGCAACTGGTGCTTTGTTGTACGGAATGGCAGCAATCAAAGAATTTGCTGACCGCACGCAATAACGATTTACATTCGTTGCGTTAAGCCACCGTCAACAACAAACACCTGACCTGTTGCGTACTTGGTGCGCAGTAATCCAAGCGTTGCTTCCACGCAGTCTTCTGGGGTAGCAGAGCGCCCAAGAGGCGCCATTGCTTTTACGCCGGCGTGCTGGTCGTTCCAGTCCTTTGTCCACGGTGTTTCAACCAAGCCAGGTGCAACAGCGTTTACACGTACTGGGCCACAGCTCTTTGCCAAGAGCAGTGTCATGTGATTGAGCGCAGCCTTCGACATGGAATAGGCGATCGAGCTGCCAACTGGTCGAACTCCGGCAATGGACGTGATGGTGACCACGTTGCCGTCGTCGCTTTTCTTCAGCAGCGGCATTGCGGCCTTAGTAAGTGCCCACGTTCCCCACACATTTACTGCAAAGGTCTTCTGAAAAATCTCGTCGGTGAGTGCTTCTAGGTCGTGATGAGCAACAAGTGATGTCCAACCCGCATTGTTAATCAAGATGTCAAGTTTTCCGAAACGCTTAATGGTTTCATCCAGCAGGTGTTGACCGGATTCTTTGTCGCTGATGTCGGCCTGCACATAAATCGCATTCTCACCAATTTTTGCAGCAACTGCTTTGCCGGCTTCAACAGAATTCGCCGAGTTGACTACAACGCTTGCGCCAAGTTCGCCAAGTCGCAGGGCAATTGCTTCACCAATTCCGCTGGACGAACCAGTAACAATGACAACTTTGCCTGCGAACTCGCTCATTACGCCCTCGCTAATGGTGCTGTGAGGCAGGTTGGTCCGCCGTCGCCCTTAACGGCAACGTTGTTGCCTGCAAATACATGTACTTCAACTCCACCTTCGCGAAGCTTGCCTTCAATTTCTGGGTTACCCGCAGCAAGCACCACAACATTTGGTCGAATGGTCAAAATGTTTGCGCCTTGCGTGAGCATTTCTTTTTCACTTACGGTGAACCATGAAATTCCGCGCGATTCTAAAAATTGCAATAGACGCACTGGTGCAAGTGGCTCGTATACCACTGCTTTGTCGTGAGCGATAGGCGACAACACCGACATCAGGTGCAACACTGCTCCTGGTCCTTCGTAATGGGGAAGGTCGAATGAGAACACGTCAACACCATGAGGTGCAAGGAGTGCGCGAATTTGGTCGATGCCGGCCTGATTGGTGCGATAGCCGTGACCGATCAACAGTGTTTTTGCATCCAGCCACACTTTGTCGCCGCCATCGGCGAATGCTGGTTCGGTGAGTTGGCCAAGAATCGGCACGCCGATGCGCTCAAGGTCTTTGCGGAATTCAGCAGGCTCTGGCGAACGAACGGGCTTGGCCATGCGCAGCAGAATTGCGCCGTGTGGCGTCATGATCATGGGGTCGTGCATGTATACGGCATCGACAAGGCCCTCAACTGGGGAGGCAACATCCACTTGGCAGCCCAGACTCTCAAGCAAATTGGTGAATTGCTCGTGCTCTTTCAGTAATTCGGTGGTGTCGGGCATGCGCCAGAAACCTTCTTCTACGAATTTGCCAACAGTGGTTGGCGTGCGAACAAGGACTCGTGAAAGTTGCGACACCATGTCTGGTGTGCCCCAAGATGTTGAAGTAGTCATGCTCCCTCAACCGTAGCAACGCAGCACCTACTGTGGAGTTGTGAAAATTGCGCGCAAAATCATCGGCTTCGCAGCGATCGCTGGGGTATTGGCAGGCTGTTCGCTGAACGACACCCCAAGTGGTTCGAACTCGGTTCCTGCCGATTCTTCGGTTGTTGATTCGGTGGTCGACACCGTGGCTCCGGAAGTGGCTGATTCCACCCCCGAAACCACCCCAGTGACCGTGCCGGAAACGACGACCACAATGCCTGAGGTGGACATTAAGTGCGTCACCGTGTTGAAGTGCCAATTTTCGTATTTGGTTGGTGCTGACTATTCGCTGTTGAAGCTTGAATTCACCGATTTCAGCGTGGCCAATTTGCAGGGTGCCAAATTCGTGCGCACAAACCTGAAGCAAACTACGTTCATTCGTGCAGATCTTTCAAATACCGATTTCACTGGCGCAAATTTGGGTAGTGCAAACTTCACTGGCGCAATTGTTACCGGCGCCAATTTCACCAATGCCAATTTCACGAATACGGTGATTTGTGGTCTCGACCTCACCACTGCAATTGGTGTTACTCAAGCGCAATTAGACAGTGCACAAATGTTCCGCGCAAAGGGCAATAAGTATTGTCCGTAGAAATTCAGCGCGCTGTTGATCGCACGCCACAACCGTGGAAAAACGGATTGGGTGTGCAGTACGAAATTATGTGTGATGGATCGCTGCCCGATGATTGGACATGGCGACTTTCCACTGCCGACATCACGCAAGATGTTCCGTTCTCGGTTTTCCCTGGAGTGAATCGCGAGTTTTGCGTTGCCGATGGCAATGGAGTGGTGCTCACGATTAATGGTGTTGAGCACCGATGCGAGCCAGGATCAATTACGAAGTTCCGTGGCGACGACGAGGTGTATGCAACGCTGATCGACGGGCCAATGAAGGCTCTCAATTTGATGGTGCGCGACGGGGCAGTGGAAAAACACCTACAGGTTGTACGCGGAGGTGGCTCAATTGACCTTCGTAATTCGAATGCTTTAATTGCAATAACAGGTGCTGCAAAACTTCAACAAAACTGGGGTGAAGTTGTACTTGAGACTTTGGACTCTCAACTCGTACTCAAGAGTGAAAAATTTATAGTTGAGACTTTGTGTGCAGTGGTTGAGGGTTGCGCGATAGCACTGGTGTAGTAGCAGCAATTTTTCGTTAGAAAATTTCTTGCGTTTGTGAGGGAAAACCCTTGCCGTGGCTTGTGGAAATTTTTTTCACCTTCCTAATTTGTAATGCGTGCGGAACCCAATTCGAAAATACATTTCGTGGCTTTTCCGCGCACGCCAACTCGCTCTTGTTTCCGCCTTGGCATTGCTGTTGTCAACGCTTGCTTTAGGAATATCTGGTTCTACTGTTCAGGCTGCTGATGTTGTAACGAACGTGTCCGGCGTTGAGGGAAATGCCTCAGTTGCTCTTTCATGGATTGCTCCAGATTCAAATTTACCTTTGACTTTTGATGCAACTACCGATGCTGCAGTAGCTCATGGAAA